>JBEAXD010000202.1:0-17054 GCA_041159995.1 Actinomycetota bacterium
GCCCATCGGCCTGCACCCCCTCATGGGGGACGTGCTCGGCGGCGGCGAGGCATCCCTCGACGGTCGCCGCGAGCACGTCCCCCATGAGGGGGTGCAGGCCGATGGGCGAGGTGATCAGCCACTCGACGCCGGGATGACGTGCCGCGGCCTCAGCGGTGAGTTCAGGGATGTCCCGGCGCCAGTGGTTGCCGGGCAGCAGGAAGAACGGGCAGACGACGACCGCGGTCGCGCCTCGCTCGACGCATCGGTCGAACGCCTCACCGATGGTCGGCTCGGCGAGTTCCATGTGGGCGGCCTCGACGATGTCGTAGACGCCGCGGGCCGCGAACTCGGCGGCGAACGCCTCGAGCAGGGTGTTCGACTCCGCCCGTCGCGAGCCGTGGTCGACGATGACGAGACCGGTGCGCATGGACCCCATCGTCACCGATCGTGCGACGAACCGACGAACCGGCGCACGGGTCAGCGGGCCCCGCGGATCAGGGCGCCCGGTCGGGCCCCCGTCTCGACGCCCTCCCGCATCGTCACCCGGCCCCGGACGATCGTCGCCACGTAGCCGGAGGCGCGCTGGACGAACCGGCGGGCGCCCGCCGGCAGGTCGTGGACCATCTCCGGCGCGTGCAGGGTGAGGTGGTCGTGGTCGATGACGTTGAGGTCGGCTCGCAGTCCGGGGAGCACCCGACCGCGGTCCCCGAGGCCGTACAGGGCCGCGGTCCGTGCGGTCATCTTCTCGACCACGACCTCGAGTGGGATGCCGTCGGCCCGGTCGCGACCCCAGTGGGTGAGCATGGTCGTGGGCGTGGACGCGTCGCAGGTGGTGCCGGCGTGCGCGCCCCCGTCCCCGAGGCCCCAGGTGGTCGTCGGGTGGAGCAGCATCTCGCGGACCGCGTCGAGGTTGCCCTCGGTGAAGTTGAGCAGGGGCCGCATCACGAAGGCCCGACCATCGTCCGCGATGACCGCGTCGTAGAACACGTCCATCGGTTCCCGACCGGTGCGCGCTGCGATGGCGGCGATCGAGGCCGAGGCGGGCGGCTCGTAGTCGGGCGGATCGGTGAGCGGGAAGGCCCGCGCCGGATCGAGGAACTGCCGCATGACCTCATCGGGCTCGCGAGCCTCGGCGACGAGGGTGCGGCGCACCTCCGGATCGCGCATGCGCTCGACCCGTGCTGCGAGCGGCAGGATCCCGATCGGCCCCCATGAGGGGCAGTAGGCGAACGGGTGGAACGTCTGGAGCCCGAGCAGCAGGTTGACCGGACGTCCGGCGACCTGCGGATGGACCGCGGCGCCGGCGCGCGCCGCGTCGGTGGCCAGATCCAGCATGCGTCGGTACGCGCCCGGGTCGTGGTCGTTCTGAGTCATCGCGAACGAGATCGGGCGTCCGCAGGCGGCGCCCAGGCGACGCATCCAGTCCATCTCGCGGTCGGGTGCCGCGAGGTCCTCACCGAGCGCACCGGCCGGCGCGAGTTCGAAGATGCCGCCGCCGACCTCGGCGAGGGCTCGTCCGAGCCCGAAGAGTTCATCCTCGGCGGCGAAGGTGCCGGGCACCGGTTCGCCGTCGATCGCCATGTGGGCGATCGTGCGGGAGGTCGAGAAGCCGAGTGCGCCGGCGGAGATCGCGTCGCGCACGATCGCCGCCATCGCATCGATGTCGGCCGGCGTCGCCGGTTCGTTGCGGGCGCCGCGTTCGCCCATCACGTAGGCCCGTACCGCACCGTGCGGGATCTGGGCGCCGACGTCGAGCACCTTGGGGGCACGGTCGACGGCATCGAGGTACTCGGGGAAGGACTCCCACTCCCATCGGATGCCCTCGCTCAATGCGGCACCCGGGATGTCCTCCACGCCCTCCATGAGTTGGATGAGCCAGTCGTGCCGGTCGGGTGCGGCCGGGGCGAACCCGACGCCGCAGTTGCCCATGACGACGGTGGTCACGCCGTGCCAGGAGGAGGGGGAGAGGAGCGGATCCCAGGTCACCTGTCCGTCGTAGTGCGTGTGCACGTCGACGAATCCCGGCGTCACGATGAGGCCGTCGGCCTCGATGGTCTCGCGGGCGAGCGTGCCGGCGAGCGTGCCGACGTCGGCCACTTCGGTGATGATCCCGTCGGTGACCGCGACATCCGCGCGACGCGGGGTGCTGCCGGTGCCGTCGACGAGCAGCCCGCCGGTGATCACGAGATCGGTCATTGGTCCTCCTCGGGTGGTCGGTCGAGCCTAGGCCGCGGGCCGCGCCGTTCGGGAGGGTGTCGCGGGGCTAACGTCCGCGGCCGTGCGACGGAGCGCGAGCCGCCGGTTCTGGACCCTCCTCGGCCTGATCCTCGTGGTCGCGGCCGGTGTCCGCGTCGCGTACGTGCTCGGTGTCGCCGACGGGTTCAACCGCACCCGCTTCTACGACGCGGCGTACTACGAGCTGCAGGCGCGGGTGGTCGCGGACGGCAAGGGATTCGTCGATCCGTTCAACCTGCTCCCGGGGCGGAGCCAGGAGCTCGTGCCGGCGGCGGACCACCCACCCCTCACGGTGTTCGTGCTCGCACCGGTCGCGAAGGTCTGGGACTCGCAACTGCCGATGCGTTGGGCCAGCGCACTCGCAGGGCTCGGTGTGGTCGCGCTCACGGCCCTGCTCGGCCGCGCGGTGGCGGGTGATACCGCGGGACTCGTCGCGGGCGGCCTCGCTGCGATCTACCCGTTCCTCTGGGTCAACGACGGCCTCATCATGAGCGAGTCGTTCACGGGGGTGTTCGTCGTGGGGACCCTGCTCGTGTCCTTCTCCGCGATGCGGGAACCGGACCGGTGGTGGCGGTGGGTGCTCGCGGGTCTGCTCGGCGGACTCGCCGCGCTCGGTCGGGCCGAGCTCGTGCTCCTCATCCCGTTCATCGGCATCGGGGTCCTGGTCACCCGGCGGGCCGGGCCTCGGCGGACCCGATGCATCGCGGCCGGGGCGATGGCGACGGGCCTGCTCGTCACGCTCGCGCCGTGGTTCCTCTACAACCAGTCGCGCTTCGACCGGCCGGTGCTGCTCTCGACGAACGACGGTCTGGCCGCGGTCGCGTCGAACTGCGGACCGATGTACTCGGGGCCGGCGATCGGGCTCACCGACCTCAGCGGTCCGCCGTGCCTCCCGGTGCCGCCGAAGGGCGATCAGTCGGTGGTCGCGGCCGCGTACCGGGAGCAGGCGTTCACGTACATGCGCGAGCACCCGGGACGAGTGCCGGTGGTGGTGCTCGCCCGCATCGGTCGCGATTGGAGCGTGTTCCGACCGGGAGACATGCTCAGCATCAACGAGGGTGAGGGGCGCCCGTCGTGGGTGACCGGGCTCGGCATGGTCGTGTACTACCCGCTCCTCATCGGCGCGGTGATCGGAGCCGTCCTCCTGTGGCGGCGACGGGCCTGGCTCTGGCCGCTGCTCGTGCCGGGCGTCGTCGTGACGATCGGCACGCTGTTCGCGTACGGCCAGACCCGTTTCCGGGTCCCCGCCGAGCCGTGCATCGTCGTGCTCGCCGCAGTCGCACTCGCGGCGATCGGGCGGCACACGCCGAACGACCCGGCGGTGGACGCGACGGTCGACGCGTCCACCGTCACCGCCTGATCGGCATCAGGACCGCAGGAGTCGTCCGGGTCGCGCCCTGAGGGCGTCGGTCACCGGCTCGCCGTCGAGGCGGATCGGTGTGCCGTTCACGAGCGAGTGGACCATTCCCGTGGGTGCATCTGCGGTGAGACGCTCCCCGTCGGCCGGGAAGTCGCGGATCCGGCGGAGCGGGCCGGGTGCGACGGTGGCCGGGTCGAAGACGGTGACGTCGGCCGCCATGCCCTCCCGCAGTACGCCACGACCACCCGGCCCGTCGAGCCCGAACACGCGGGCGGGCTCGCCCGTCAGCTTCTCGACCGCACGCTCGATGGAGATGACGCCGCGCTCGCGCACCCACGAGCCGAGGAGGTCGGTGGGCATGCACGCGTCGCAGAGCTGGCTCACGTGGGCACCGGAGTCCATGAGACCGAGGAGCACCCCCTCCCGCCCGAGCAGCCAGGCGATCGCGTCGGGGTCGTCGTTGGCGAGCACGGAGTTGAATCGGGTCTCGAGGCGGTCGTCGATCGACAGATCGAGCATCGCGTCGAGTGGTGAGCCGCCGCGTTCGGCGGCGAGTTCGACCACGGAACGACCGGCGAGGTCGGGTCGGCTCGGACTCTCGGCCACGCTGAGCGACTCCCACTTCAGGCGGATCGCCGTGCGGTTCGTGACGTCGTCGAGGGCCACCCGTCGCCACGTCGGATCGGCGTAGCGGTCGAGGCGCTCGGCGTCGGAAGCGCTCATGAGGTCGCGGAACGCGGGCGCCATGTTGAACGTGAACGGCTCGCGCAGGTTCATCTGGAACACGAGGGGGCGCACCGAGATCTGCGGCCAGACCTCGCCGCCCTCGGCCCGGGCTGCGTCGTTGTCGGCGATGATCCCCTCGTGGTACGGGAAGCCCTGCACGGTGAGGAGGGCGGTCCAGGTGAGCGGCCGTCCGACCCGCCGCTGGAGCCCGTAGAGGTCGCCGTGCTTGATGCGTTCGCCCGGCAGCAGGGCCACCACGCCCTTGGCCCGGTCGCGGAGGGGTTCGAGCAGTGCCTCGAGTTCGGGCAGGGACGCCAGCCGTGACGGGATCGGCCGCCCGCCGTCCCCGGAGTGGGTCGCGGACGAGGAGGATGCGAATCCCATCGCGCCGGCGACGAGTGCATCGTCGACGATGCGCTGCATCGCTCGAACCTCGTCCTCGGTGGGCTGGTCGCGTTCGTAGCCGGACTCACCCATGACCGCGATCCGCACGGCCGTGTGGCCGACGTAGCAGCCGAAGTTGAGCGCGGTCCCGCGGCGTTCGACCGCATCGAGGTACTCCGGGAAGGTCTCGAAGTCCCAGGGGATGCCGGCCTCGAGGGTCGCGAGATCCATGTCCTCGACGTGCTGGAGGGTTCGTCCGAGCAGCCCCCGGTGCTCGGGGCGGCACGGTGCGATCGAGAATCCGCAGTTGCCGGCGATCACCGTCGTCACGCCGTGGTGACTCGACGGTGTGAGTGCCGGGTCCCAGAACACCTGCGCGTCGTAGTGCGTGTGGATGTCGATGAAGCCCGGTGCGACCACGAGGCCGCCGGCATCGAGTTCTCGTCGGGCCCGGAGACCCGAGCCGATCCCGCTCACGACACCGTCGGTCACCGCGACGTCGGCCGGCCGACCGGGCGAACCGGTGCCGTCGACGAGGAGGCCACCACGGATGACGAGGTCTGCGGTCATGGGCGCATTCCACCACGCGCACCGTGGGTCGTGCGCCCCGGCGGTGGCGCCCCGGGCCGGGCGCGGGTGATCGGTAGGCTCGCCGCCGCATGACCCGGACCGAACCGCCCCCGTCCGCCGTCCCCGCCGCGCGTCCCGCGGTCCGGCGCGCCGTCGCGCTCGGCGCCATCGTGGCCGTGGTCGTCGTGGGCGTCGTGCTGCGGATCGTCGTCCGGTCCGACCTGTGGCTCGACGAGGCGCTCACGGTGAACATCGCCCGGCTGCCGCTGGGCGAGATCCCCGCGGCGTTGCGGGTCGACGGCGCCCCACCGCTGTACTACGTGCTCCTCCACCTGTGGATGGCGGTGTTCGGGGAGAGCGACGCCGCTGTGCGCGCGCTGCCCGCGCTGTTCGGCATCATCACCCTGCCGTTGGCCTACGAGGCGGGTCGCCGCATCGGTGGCCCGGAGAGCGCCCGAGCGCACCGGGTCGGGCTCATCGCGCTCGTCCTCGTGGCCGCCTCGCCCTACGCGATCCGGTACTCGAGCGAGAACCGGATGTACATCCTCGTCATCGACCTCGTGCTCCTCGGGTACATCGTGCTGCACCGAGCGTTGGAGCGACCGAGCGCGGGTCGGCTCGCGGCGGTCGGCGCCGTGGTCGCCGCGCTCCTCTACACGAACTACTGGTGCCTCTACCTCCTCGTGGTGGTCGGAGCGATCACGCTCTGGCGTGCCCTGCGGGCGCCGGAGGGCGGGGATCCTGACGAGCGGAACGCCGCCCGACGGATCCTCGTCGCGATCGTCCTCGGCGGCCTGTGCTTCCTCCCGTGGCTCCCGACCTTCCTGTACCAGAGTGCGAACACGGGAACGCCCTGGGGCACTGCGCTCACGCCGACGGTCGCGTTCGCCTACACGGTCCTCGATTTCGGGGGATCCGCGTACGCCGAGGGCTGGCCGCTCGCCACCACGCTGTTCCTCCTCGCGCTGGTCGCACTCGTGGGGCGGGCGCGGGACGCCCGCCGTATCGACGTCGACATCGCCACCGTGCCCGGCGTTCGGTGGGAGTGGGCGGTCGGTACCGCGGCACTCGGCCTCGGACTGGCCCTCGCGTACCTCACGGGCACGGCGTTCCAGACCCGGTACGCCGCCATGTGCTTCCCGCTCTACATCCTCGCGGTGGCGATCGGTCTCATGTGCTTCGCCGATCTGCGGGTCCGAGCGGGCATCCTCGCGGTGGTGGTCGCGCTCGGGTTCGTCTCCGGGGTGCGCAACGCCATCACCGACCGGACCCAGGCCACCGAGGTCGCGGCTGCGCTGCGGCGCGAGGCCCGACCGGGTGATGTCGTCGGGTACTGCCCCGACCAGTTGGCCCCCGACGTGTCGCGGCTGCTGCCGGATTCACTCGGTCTGCGACAGTTCGCCTATCCGGAGTTCGCCCCGCCCTATCGGATCGACTGGACCGATTACGCCGAGCGGAATCGGCGTGCCGATCCGGTGCGCTTCGCACGGGAACTCGAACGGCGCGCGGGCGACCGCACCGTCTGGTTCGTCTGGTCCGGTGGGTACCGCACCTACGGGCTGCAGTGCGAGCGGGTGATCGGCGAGCTCGCTCGCCTGCGCGGGGATCGGCGGATCGTCGTGAACGTACGGCCCAAGGTGTTCGAGAAGATGGGCCTGGATCGGTACGCGCCGTGAACCACCTGCGCCGGTACGCGCGGGAGGACATCGCGCCGGCCCTCGCGCCGTGGATCGTGTCACGAGCGATCGTCCTCGTAGCGCTCGCCGTGGCCCGCGACATCGGGGAGCAGGTGCGCGTCGGACTCCGGGCGATCCCGCTCCGTCAGGGCCTCTTCGCGTGGGACGCTGCCTACTACCGGGACATCGCCCAGGGCGGGTACGACGCCATCGCCGATGCGGGCCTCCGCTTCTTCCCGGGCCTTCCGCTCGTCGCGCGCGCCCTCGCCTGGCCGGTCGGCGGGCGCGTCGGACCGGTGCTCATCGTGATCGTGAACCTCGCCGCACTGGCGTACGCCGGTGCGCTGCACCGCCTCGTGATCGACGAGACCGCGGACCGGGACCTCGCCCGACGCACCATCTGGCTCGCGCTGCTCGCGCCACCGGCGCTGTGCTTCGTGTTCGGGTACGCCGAGGCGATGTTCGCGCTGCTGGCCGTGCTCGTGTTCATGGCCGCGCGCCGCCGTCGGTGGGGCTGGGCCTCGGCTGCCGCCTTCGCCGCGGCGCTGACCCGCCCCACGGGCGTCCTGCTCGTCGCGCCCCTCGCGATCGAGGCGCTGGCGGCGTGGCGTGCCACTCCGGCCGAGCGCCGCCGGTCCACGACCGCACTGGTCCCGATCCTCGCCGTGATCGCGCCCGCTGCCGGTCTGCTCTCGTTCCTCGGGTGGAGCGCCGCCTCGGGGCGCGGGTTCCTCACGCCGCTGCAGATCCAATCGTCATCGCAACTGCGCGGCGGGTTCGTGGCGCCGTGGACGGCGCTGCGGATGGCGGGCTCGAACCTCGGTGCGGGGGACCGGCTCGGGTCCGGCCTGCACCTGGTCTGGGCGTTGGTGGTGATCGCCTGCGTGATCGCCGTCGCCCGGCGTCTGCCGACCGCGTACTGGGTCTGGGCGGCTCTCAGTGTGGCGGTCGCGCTCTCCGCGCCGAACCTCGATTCGTTCGAGCGGTACGCGGTCGCCACGTTCCCGGTGCTCATCGGTGCCGGGGTCCTGACCGCCCGTCCGCGTGATCTGTACCCGGCGGTGCTCGCGGCGGCCGGCGCGGGCATGTTCGGTGCGACCTACCTCGTGCTCCAGGCCCGACTCGTACCCTGATCGGCCCGGACCATCGGGCGGTGACCACAGCGCCCCGGTACCGGGGTCCAGCCACGTGCGACGGGTAACCTGCGACATCCCGCCCCTTGCGTCCGAGGATCCGATGCCCGAAGCCCAGCAGTCATCCGACCACCGTGTCGTCATCATCGGTGCCGGCCCGGCGGGCCTCACCGCCGCCTACCAGCTGACCAAGCGCGGGGTGACCTCGCAGATCCTCGAGTCGGACACCGTGGTCGGCGGGATCAGTCGCACGGTGGTCGCCGACGGCTGGCGGTTCGACATCGGCGGGCACCGGTTCTTCACCAAGGTGAAGCCGGTCGACGACCTCTGGTTCGAGATCCTCGGGAAGGACGAGTTCCTCCGGCGTCCTCGGATGAGTCGCATCTTCTACCGCGGCAAGCTCTACGACTACCCGATCAAGCCGATGAACGCGCTCACGAACCTCGGGTTCATCGAAGCGGTCCGCTGCGTGCTCTCCTACCTCTGGGTGCGCGTGCGCCCTCCCAAGGATCAGTCGTCGCTCGAGGGTTACATCGCCGCCAACTACGGGTGGCGTCTCTACCAGCACTTCTTCAAGACCTACAACGAGAAGGTCTGGGGCGTGCCGGCCTCCGAGCTGTCCGCCGACTGGGGGGCCCAGCGCATCAAGGGCATGTCGCTCTGGTCCGCCGTCTGGGAGCCGATCCGGGCTCGGACCTTCGGTCGCCGTCGGTCCAAGGACAAGGTCATCACCAGTCTCATCGAGGAGTTCAACTACCCGAAGTATGGCCCCGGTCAGATGTGGGAACGGTGTGCCGAGCTGGTGACCGAGGCCGGGTGCGAACTCACCTTCCGTTCCCGGGTCACGCGGATCGCGCACGCGGGCGGACGGGCGACCGAGGTCACCTCGGTCACCGACGGGGTGGAGACGACGCGTCCGTGCACGGAGGTCATCTCGACCATGCCGATGGGCGCGTTGCTCAAGGCGATGGACCCGCCGCCGCCGGCCGAGGTCATCGCGGCCGCCGACGGCCTGACCTACCGCGACTTCATGACCGTGGCCCTCGTCGTCCCGCTCGAGTACTCGTTCCCCGACAACTGGATCTACATCCACGACCCGGGGGTCAAGGTCGGACGGGTCCAGAACTTCGGGTCCTGGTCGCCGTACCTCGTGAAGGAGGGGCGCACCTGTCTCGGTCTCGAGTTCTTCGTGAACGAGGGCGACGCCATGTGGACGAAGCCCGATGACGAACTCATCGAGCAGGGCAAGCGGGAACTGCAGCAACTCGGCCTCGCCGACGCCTCGAAGGTGGAGGCGGGTTACGTCGTGCGGATGCCGAAGGCGTACCCCGTCTACGACGAGCACTACCGGAGGAACGTCGACGTGCTCCGGGGTTGGATCGAGGCGAACACGCCGAACGTGATGCCCGTGGGGCGCAACGGCATGCATCGCTACAACAATGCGGACCACTCGATGTACACGGCGATGCTGTCGGTGGAGAACATCTTCGGCGAGCACCACGACGTGTGGTCGGTGAACGTCGAGGAGGAGTACCACGAGGAGGCGGGGCCATCGGATCGGAGCGCCGGCACCGGCCGGGACGCGCCGATCCTGCCCCGGGCCGCGATCGACGACGCGGCCCGTCAACGCCAGGGCCAGTGATGCCCGGCGTCCTCATCATCACGCCGACCTTCCAGGAGGCCCTCAACGTCGAGGAGTTCCTGCGTCGGACGCGCGCGGCGATGCCGGACGCCGACATCCTCGTGGTGGACGACAACAGCCCCGATGGGACGGCGGACCTCGCCGAACGGATCGGGGCGGAACTCGGTCGGGTCGAGGTGCTGCGTCGCCCGGCCAAGGCCGGTCTCGGCAACGCGTACCGGGCTGCGTTCACGATCGGCCTCGCCCGTGGCTACGACGTGCTCGTCCAGATCGACGCCGACCTGTCGCACGATCCGACCGTGCTGCCCGAACTCATGGCCGCGTTGGATGCGGGGGCCGACCTCGCCATCGGATCCCGCTACGTTCCCGGCGGGTCGATCCCGCACTGGCCGTGGCATCGGCGGGCGCTCTCGAAGTACGGGAACGGTTACACCGGGTTCATGCTGCGCACCGGCGTGCGGGATGCGACCGCCGGGTACCGCGCCTACCCGGCCGAGACGCTGCGGCGCATCGAGTACGCGACGACGCGGTCGAAGGGCTACGGCTTCCAGATCGAGACGGCCTACCGGGTGGCCCGGGCCGGCGGGCGCATCGTCGAGGTACCGATCGCCTTCACGGATCGCGTGCGTGGGGCGTCGAAGATGTCGCTCGCCGTGATGACCGAGGAGATGGCGCTCGTCTCCTGGTGGGGCGTGCGTGATCGGTTCCGTCGCCCGGCGCAGGCCTGACGGACGCCTCAGAGACCCGGCGGCTCCGGCACGGTGGTGCCGGGCGCGCACCCGTCGGAGGGCCTCGGCGTGTAGAGGTCGTAGATGCCGTCCCCGAACGAACCGACCTGACAGAACCGCGTCGCGAGCACCCGGCTCGACTCGAGCGATCCGAACTTCCGGGAATCGTTCGGCTCGGACCAGTCCTTCCAGATCGACGACAGCACGACGACGTCCGCCGATGCGAGGTCGTCGGGCATGCGGGAGCCCTCGCGGTTCGCCATGCCGGGATCCATCTCGACGAAGTAGGTCGCAGGCGCGAGATCCGGGAGCATGTAGTAGAGGTACGCGTCGGAGTACGGGGTGCGGCGGAGGTCGGAGGTGCCGACGAAGAGCCGATCACCGGGTTCGGTGATCGCGTCGATACGCGCGAGCAGTGCCTCGGCCGCCCCCTGGACCTCGGCCCGCCCGTAGTAGAAGAGCCGACCCTCGTGTCGGATCGCGACCGCCGTGCGGCGGTACCCGAACGACTGCGCCGTGTAGTCGTAGTAGACGCGCGCGGTGAAGTGGGGGAGGACGGCGAGCACGAGGAACGCCGCGGTGACCGCCGCCACCGCGGCCCGCCGACCCAGGCGCATCGAGGGCCTGAGGATCCGCAGCAGTTCGACGATCGCGACCGGGAGGAACGCGACCGGCACGCAGGACACCCAGGCGAGGTGGGCGGAGTCCACCCGCTGGACGGCCTGGGGCAGGAGACCGAGGCTCAGCGCACCGACGGCGAGCAGCACGCGGGCCTCGAACCGGCCGGGATCGCGCCGGACGGCCCACGCTCCGACGGCGAGCAGCAGGAGCACCGTCGCGATGAGCAGCCAGAACCACAGGGCGAGTTGAGCTGACGTCGACAGCATCGACGGCCAGCGGGGGAGGGCCTCGACCCCGACCCGTTGGAGCACCGAGTCGAGTCGGTCCCACGGCGGGGGGACCGGGAGCCGTCGACCGCCCCGCAGGTACACGACGGGGTCGAGCACCATGCCGCGGAACACGGTGACCGGTCCGGCCATCGCGAGGTGGATGAGGTAGGGCGCGACGCCGATGGCCGCCCCGAGCACGAGCCGGCCCCGGGCTCGGCGGCCGAGACCCCACACGGCGGTGACGCCGCCGAGGCCGGCGGCCACCACGAGGTCGAGCCGGAACGTGAGGCCGAGGCCGAGGAGGATGCCGCCGGCGAGGATCCACCGGACCGCCGCGCCGTCGTCCGGCGCGTCCGGACGGGACCGACGGCGACCCTCCAGGATGCAGACCAGTCCGAGTCCGACGAGCGCCACGCCCCCGTCCCATGCGAGCGCGGTGAGCCCGATCGGAGGCATGACGAGCGCGATGCAGACGAGGCCGCAGGTGAGCGCCACGGTACGGCCCCAGAAGCGGGCCAGCAGGACGATCGACGCGATGATCCCGATCTGCTGCAGGAGTCCGAACCACCGTTCGGTGGCGAGCGACACCCCGAACACCCGGAAGGTGCCCGCGAGCGCCCACAGGCTGCCCGGGCCGTAGAGGTGCAGGAAGTCGCGGTTCGGCACGAGGCCGTCGAGCACGAACTCCGGGAAGGCGAGCATGAAGCCCTCCTCCATCGGCGGACCCTGCGCCCGCATGAGGCCGCGCAACGGGAGGGCGACGCCGAGGGCGAGGACGAGGATGACCACGGTCCACCCGAGGCGCCCGGGCCGGCGGGCATCCGTGGCCGGCGCGCCGGCCGGAGCGGTCATCGGCGCGGGCGCCGTGCGATGGCGAACAGCACCGGTGTGCCGTCGTCGATCGTGTCCGAGATCGTGAGGTGGGTGTGGTCGATGCCCGAGCCGACACCGCTGACCGCCGAGCCGAGCACGCGGTAGACGAGGGGGAGCAGGCGTTCGTAGGCCCAGACGTAGACGCGGTGCGGCAACCGGCGACGGAGGTTGAGGACGTCGTAGCGGAGGAGGCGCTCACCGCTGGCTCGGCGGGTTGCGAAGTCCTGTCGGAACACCTCGTCCCCCTCGAGACCGAGCACCTCGACCTCGGCGAAGAACAGGCGGAGCATCGACGCGAGTTGGTCGGCCTCGAACATGTACACGTGGAAGGGGTTCTCGAAGTCGGCGGGCCGATTCGGGGTCAGCACGAACACCGTGCCGTCGTCCGCACAGACCCGTGCGATCTCGGCGACGTGCCGTTCGGGATCGTGGAAGTGCTCGATGATGTGGGAGGAGCACACGGTGTCGAACGCGCCGTCGGCGAAGCCGAGGCGTCCACCGTCCATGCATGCGGTGTCGATGCGGTGCCCGCGCGGACCGGTGCGACCCCAGGTCCGTGCGGCCAGCACGGCGGTGTCGGCTGAGTAATCGATGCCGATGAGTCGGCGGCCGTCGCCCGCGAGCGTGACACTCTCGTCGCCGACCCCGCACCCGACGTCGAGCACGAGTCCCGGACCGATGCGGGCCGCCACCTCGCGGTACCCGGCCTCGTGCAGCGCGAGCAGCGAGTCGGGCGTCTGGCCCTCCATCGGGCGTTCACCGGTGAGCTGCACGGTCCGTCCCGCTCCTCGTCGTCGTTCGGGTTCGGGCTCGCGGTGTGCGAGCGGGGTTCCTCGAGGTCCCGAAGCTCTCGTGGGGCCGCGGGGGCGGCCGTACACTACAAGTCCGTGCCCCGTGGACCGGGGCGCCCGGCGACGCTGCGCGCCGGTCCGCACCGTGCGCCGGGTCGCACGGCCGTCACGAGGGGACCCATGAGCAGGTCGAGCCACGGGGACGCCGTCGCCCGGCTGCGCGAGCTCGCCTCCTCGGCCGGCCTCGAACGGGTCAGCATCCTCGCGTGGCGTGACCTCGACGACCCCGAGGCCGGTGGTTCGGAGGTGCATGCGGCGAACGTCGCCGAGCGGTGGGCCGCCGCCGGCATCGACATCACGATGCGTACCTCCTACGCCGCCGGTCATCCCCAGGTGTCGCATCGGGACGGCTACCGGGTGATCCGCAAGGCCGGTCGGTACATGGTGTTTCCCCGGGCCGCGTTCACCGAGATGATGGGTTGGCACGGGGGGCGTGACGGTCTCGTCGAGATCTGGAACGGCATGCCGTTCTTCTCGCCGCTGTGGTCGCGCACACCGCACGTGACCTGGTTCCACCACGTGCACGCCGAGATGTGGAACATGACGCTCCCGCCCCGTCTCGCCACGGCCGGCCGTCTGCTCGAGGCCCGGATCGCACCGAAGTGCTACCGGCGCACACCGATCGTCACCCTCTCGGAGTCATCCCGACGGGACCTCGTGGACGACCTCGGGTTCTCCGAACGGATGGTCCGGGTCGTGCCGCCGGGCATCGACCGCCGCTTCACGCCGGGTGGGGAGCGGTCGGCGCGGCCGCTCGTCGTGGCGGTCGGGCGGCTCGTCCCGGTGAAACGGTTCGAGGTGCTCATCCCGATCCTCGTCGAACTCAAGCGGCGCGTGCCCGAGCTCGAGGCCGTGATCGTCGGGGAGGGATATCGGCGGGAGGACCTCGAGGCGCAGATCCGGGAGGCCGGCGCCGAGGGGTGGCTCGCGCTCCCCGGACGGGTCACCGACGACGCGCTCGTCGATCTCTACCGCCGAGCCTGGGTGGTCGCGAGCGTCAGCAGCGGTGAGGGGTGGGGGATGACGATCACCGAGGCGGCCGCGTGCGCCACTCCGGCCGTCGCGACCAGGATCACCGGGCACGTGGATGCGATCGTCGACGGCACCACCGGACTCCTCGGCGACGGTCCCGATGAGGTGACCGACGCGCTCGAACGCGTCGTGCGGGATCCGGACCTCCGACACCGACTGTCGAACGCGGCGCGGTCGAACGCCGAGCGGTACACGTGGGAGGCCACCGCCGAGGGCACGTTGCGGGCCTTGGCCGACGATGCTCGCCGCCGACGCGGCGCACCCCACCCGCACTGACGGACTGACCCGTCTCCCGGCCCGGTCACGGGTAGGGTCGGCGGCCGTGGCGACGGCGCTCGACAGCGAAGCCGGAGCGGGCCGGGCCGGGGTGGGCGGTGGCTCCGACGGACCGGGGGCGCGGTCGACCCGCGCCGCCCGGGCCCTCGGGTACGCGCTCCTCGCGCTCCTCGCCTACGTACCCGTCCTGCGTTCGGATCCCGGACGCGTCGCGGCCGACACCAAGTCGTACCTGACCCTCGACCCGAGCCGCGTGCTGTCCCGTGGTTGGAGCATGTGGGATCCGAACATCGGGCTCGGCACGGTCACCCACCAGAACATCGGGTACCTGTTCCCGATGGGCCCGTACTACTGGCTCATGGAGACGCTCGGCGTCCCGGACTGGGTGACCCAGCGGCTCTGGCTCGGCACGGTGATCCTGGCCGCGGGTCTCGGCGTGCTGTTCCTGTTCCGGACCCTCGGGGTGCGCGGACCCGGTGCGGTGGTCGGAGCGATGGCGTTCATGCTGAGCCCGTACCTGCTCGACTACGCCGCTCGGATCTCGGTGATCCTGCTGCCGTGGGCGGGGTTGCCGTGGATGCTCGCGTTCGTGATCCGGGCATTGCGGCGCGGGGGCTGGCGGTACCCGGCACTGTTCGCCCTCACCGTGCAGTTGGTCGGCGGGGTGAACGCGACCTCGCTCGTGTTCGCCGGGCTCGCACCGCTGCTCTGGTTGCCCTACGCGGTGTGGGGCTCCCGGGAGGTGGATCTGCGGCGCATGCTCGCCACCGCGGCGCGCATCGGCCTGCTCACGCTCCCCGCGTCCCTGTGGTGGATGGCCGGGCTCTGGGCGCAGGGCGGGTACGGGATCGACATCCTGCGGTTCACCGAGACGATCCGGACCGTGGCGCGCACCTCGACGGCGCCCGAGGTCGTCCGCGGGTTGGGGTACTGGTTCTTCTACGGACAGGACAAGATCGGACCGTGGATCGAGGCCGCGCTCTCGTACACGCAGAGCCTGCCCCACATCGCGGCGTCGTTCGCCCTCCCGGCGCTCGCCCTCCTGTTGGCCGGGTTCACCCGTTGGCGGCACCGTGCGTTCTTCGCCCTCCTCGCTCTCGTGGGCGCGACGGTCGCGGTGGGTGCGTACCCGTTCGACGACCCCGCGCCGTTCGGATCGATCCTCAAGGGGTTCGCCGAATCATCCACGGCCGGGCTCGCGCTGCGCAGCACCGGACGGGCGACGCCGCTCGTCGTCCTGTCGCTCGCCGTGTTCCTCGGGGTCGGCGTGTCGGCGTTCGCCGCACGGTTCGAGGCCCCGGGGCGGCGTGCGGTGCCGCTGATCGCCGCCGGGCTCGTCGGGGTCCTCGTGCTGTTCAACCTGCCCGCCCTGTGGAACGGCACCTTCTACGGGAAGAACCTCCAACGCGATGAGGAGGTACCCGAGTACTGGCGCTCGGCGATCGAGGACATCTCGTCGGGGGAGGCCCCGGGCCGGGTGCTCGAACTCCCCGGTGCGGATTTCGCGTCGTACCGGTGGGGCAACACCGTCGATCCGATCACACCGGGCCTGACCGATCGACCGTACGTCGCCCGTGAGCTCATCCCCTACGGCAGCCCGCCGTCGGCGGACCTGCTCAACGCGTTCGACCGCCGCCTCCAGGAGGGTACGTACGAGTCGCAGGTGACCGCACCGCTCATGCGGTACCTCGGGGTCGGGGAGATCGTGGTGCGCAACGATCTCCAGACGGACCGGTACAACCTCGTCCGGCCCCGGCAGGTCTGGCGGGACTTCGCGTCCCCGCAGAGCGGGCTCGGCGCGCCACGGGCCCACGGCGACGCGATCCCGGGCGCTCCGGTCTACCCGCAGGTCGACGAGCAGGCCCTCGCGTTCCCTCCCGATGAGGGTGACCCTCCACCCGTCGCGGTCGTGCCGGTCACCAGCCCGGGATCGCTGGTGCGGGCGCAGAGCACGCAGGGAGTGGTCCTGCTCGCGGGCGACGGTGACGGATTGATCGACGCGGCCGCCTCCGGTCTCGTCGACGGTCGCCAACTCGTGCGGTACTCGGCTTCGATGACTCCGGCCGAGATCCGGGCCGCGGTGCGTGCCGGGGCGACGATCGTCGTCACCGACACGAACCGACGTCGGGGTCGCCGGTGGAGCACGGTGCGCGACACGATGGGCTTCACCGAGCAGGCGGGGGAACGACCGCTCGTCCGCGACGAGTCCGACGCCCGCCTCGAGGTGTTCCCCGGGGCCGCGGACGCGACGGCGACCGTGAGCGAACCACGCGGTGTGCGGCGGGTGCAGGCCACTGCGTACGGCAACCCGGTGACCTACACGCCGGAGGATCGGGCGAGTCGAGCGCTCGACGGCGACGTGCGGACGGCGTGGCGGGTCGGCGCCTTCTCCCCGGTCGTGGGGGAGCGGTTCCTCGTCGAGACGGAGCGACCGGTGCGCACGGACCGGATCACCCTGACGCAGCCGGTCACCGGCCCGCGGAACCGCTGGATCACCGAGGTCCGCCTCTCCTTCGACGGAGGGCGATCGGTGGTCCGTCGACTCGACGACCGTTCCCGCACCGAGGCCGGCCAGGTGGTCACCTTCCCAACCCGGCGGTTCCGGACCCTCGAGATCACCATCACCGCGGACAACACGGGGCCGCGCTTCAACTACGAGGGGCTGAGCGGTGTGGGCCTCGCCGAGGTCGGACTCG
>JBEAXD010000215.1:0-6510 GCA_041159995.1 Actinomycetota bacterium
GGACAGCTCCTGGATCACGGGTCCGCCGAGGTCGCCGCCGGCGAGCACGACCCGCTCGTGCCCGAGGTGGTCGTGCACGAGCGCGTACAGGTCGGCGGCGTGGGCCGGGACGTCGTGGAACCCGTCCGGTCCGAGGTCCGAGTCGCCGAAGCCGCGCAGGTCGGGTGCGATGACCTCGAACCCCGCGGCGGCGAGCGGCTCGATGACCCGCCACCAGATCCGCTTGGTCTCGGGCCAGCCGTGGACGCAGAGGAGCGGGATGCCGCCGATGCCCTCGTGCACGTACTCCTGGTGGAATCCGCGTGGCGTGGCCGCGTCGATCTCGAACCGCTCGGGGTCGAGCGCCCGTCCGTCACGGTGGTCGTGTCCGAGGTGGTCGTTCACGGGTGCGCGCAACCTCTCGTCGCAGGGATCGGGCCGAGCGGTACCGTACCGGCATGTTCGAGTTCACCGCCGTGCCCCGCCGTGCGCTGGCGGTGTACGCGCACCCGGACGACCCGGAGGTGTCGGCCGGCGGCACGCTCGCCCGCTGGGCCGCCGCCGGGGCCGAGGTCTGGGTGCTCGTCACCACCACCGGCGACAAGGGCAGCGACGACCCGGACGCGGTGCCGACGGAGGTCGCGCGCCGGCGTCGGGACGAGACCGAGGCCGCGACCGCGGCGCTCGGACTCGCCGGCACCCTGCACCTCGGGTACCCGGACGGCGAGATCGAGGACACCCGCGAGGCGCGGGCCGCCATCGTGCGGCACGTGCGCGCCCTGCGGCCCGAGGTCGTCCTCTGCCCGGATCCCACCGCGGTCTTCTTCGGCGACCGGTACTTCAACCACCGGGACCACCGGATCACCGGACTGCTCGCGCTCGACGCCGTCGCGCCGGCGGCGTCGAACCCGCACTACTTCCCGGAGCAGATCGCCGAGGGACTCGCCGCGCACCAGGTCGAGGAGGTGCTCTGCTCGGGCACGCTCGTCCCGGACACCTGGGTCGACATCACGGCGACCCTCGACCGGAAGGTCGCAGCCCTCGCGTGCCACGTGAGTCAGGTCGGGGACGAGGCCCACTGGGTGCCCGACGTCGTGCGGGAACGGGCCGCGGCGGTCGGCGCCGAGGCCGGGGTCGCCCACGCCGAGGCGTTCCGGCGGCTGCGGCTCGGCTGAGCCGGGGAGGATCCGGCGCGCCGGATCAGGGGCGCGGGCGGCGCCACTCCGCCATGGCCCGCAGCGTGAGGACGGCCACGACCCCGACGCCTCCGGCGGCTGCGGCGCCGCCGACGAGCGCGCCGAGCGCGAGCCACACGCCGCGGTCGCCCTCGGACTGCACCTCGACGAGGCCGTACCCGATGACCGCGCCGAGGATGCCGCTGGCGACGGTCAGCGCGTAGGCGAGGATGAACGCGCCCTTCCCCGGACCGGGACCGGTGTCGAAGGTGGGGGGTTGAGGACTCGCCACGACGGGGGAGTGTACGCAGGCCGCGCCCGGATCGACCCGTCGGGCGCGCCGCCCGGCGCGCCCGGGCTCGGCGTGCCACACTCGGCGTCGTGGAGGAGCACCGGTTCCGGGTCGCGGGCGCGGTCGTCGTCGACGGCGATCGTCTGCTGCTCGTGCGGAACCTCCGACGCAACGGATCCCACGACTGGAGCACCCCCGGCGGCGTGATCGATCCCGGGGACCCGAGTGTGCTCCACGGGCTCGCCCGCGAGGTCGAGGAGGAGACGGGCCTGCGCGTCACCGAGTGGGGCGGGTTGCTCTACGAGGTCACCGCGACCTCGGTCGATCTCGGGTGGGTCATGCACTGCGAGGTGCACCTCGTGCGCGGGGTCGACGGCACGCTCACCGTCGACGATCCCGACGGCATCGTGGACCACGCGCTCTACGTCGGGCCCGAGGACCTCGACGCGCACCTCGAGGGCTGCTTCCCGTGGGTGCGCGAACCCCTCGCCGAGTGGCTCGTCGAGCGCTGGCCGGGCGATGCGCCCCGCGCGTTCCGGTACGAGGTGCGCGGGCGGTCCCTCGACGCCCTCACCGCCGTCCGCGTCCCCTGACCGGCGGGCTCGCCGTGCGCGACGACGCGACCCTCCTCCACCTCGATCTCGACGCGTTCTTCGCCTCGGTCGAGCAGCGCGACGAGCCGCGGCTGCGCGGGCGTCCGGTGATCGTGGGCGGCACGGCGGACCGGGGCGTCGTCGCGGCCGCCTCGTACGAGGCCCGGGCGTTCGGAGTCCACTCGGCGATGCCGTCGGTGCGCGCCCGTCGGCTGTGCCCCGACGCAGTGTTCGTGGCGCCGCGCTTCGACGCGTACGAGGCCGCGAGCCGTGAGGTCATGACGATCATGCGCTCGGTCACGCCGCTCGTCGAGCCGCTGTCCCTCGACGAGGCGTTCATGGACGTGGCGGGGTCCCGTCGCATCCACGGCGAGCCGGCGACCATCGCCGACCACCTGCGGACCCGGATCCGCGCCGAGGTCGGGCTGACCGCGTCGGTCGGCGGTGCGACCACGAAGATGCTGGCCAAGATCGCGAGCGATCTCGCCAAGCCGGACGGCGTGCGGATCGTCGAGCCGGGCACGGAGTTGGCGGTCCTGCACCCACTGCCGGTTCGGCGCCTGTGGGGGGTCGGGCCGGCCACGCACCAGCGCCTCGAACGGTTCGGCGTCGTGACGATCGGTGACCTCGCGGCGCTGCCCCGAGCGACCCTCGTGGCGGCGCTCGGTGAGGGCGCCGGCGGGCACCTCCATGACCTGGCCTGGAACCGGGACGAACGTGCCGTGGAGCCCGGGCGCGGGGTCAAGTCGATCGGCCACGAGGAGACGTTCTCGGTCGATCGGACCGAGCGCGGCGATCTCGAGCGGGAACTGCACCGGATGGTGGACCGGGTGGCGACCCGGCTGCGCGCCGCCGGACTCGTCGGTCGCACGGTGCAGGTCAAGGTGCGCTACCCCGACTTCCGCACGGTGACCCGGGCCCACACGGTCGAGGTCGCGACCGATCTCGCCGCCGAGATCGGCGCGGTCGCGCGCACCCTCCTCGCCGGCCTCGACCTCGGGGACGGCGTCCGACTGCTCGGCGTGTCGGTCTCGGGACTGCGTGACGCCGGCGGGGAGACCGAGCAGCTGTCCTTCGCCGCGCCGGACGCGGTGGAGGTGCGGGCCGAGCGACGCGCCCTCGAGCTCGCGGTGGACGCGGTGCGCGAGCGGTTCGGATCGGACGCGCTCGGGTCCGCCGCGCACACCGACCGCGGGCGGCTCCGCACGGGTCGGGCCGGTTCGCAGTACGGTCCGCTCGCCGACGGCGCGCCGGACGTCGCGCCGGGAGATGGGCACCGCGATCACGGGAGCGGGAACGGATGAGGCGCATCGGACTCGTCGGGTGCGGGCACATCGGCACGGTGCACTCCCTCGCACTCGGCCAACTCGCGCGCGCCGGGCTCGTGGACGCGGCGATCACCGGGACCTTCGACGCCGATCGGTCCCGCGCGGTGGAGCAGGCGCGCCACCACGATGCGACCGTGCACGACGATCTCGACTCGCTCGCGGACTCGTCCGACGTGCTGTGGGTGTGCACCTGGACCGCGGCCCACCGCGAGGCGGTGCGTGCGGCGGCCGACCGCGGGCTCCCGGTGTTCTGCGAGAAGCCGCTGGCTCCCACCCTCGCCGAGTGCGAGGAGGTCGCGGCCGACCTCCGGCGGGTGCCGCACCAGGTCGGACTCGTGCTGCGCCACGCCCCGGTGTTCCGCGCCGTCGCCGAGGCGGTGGCGAGCGGACGGTACGGCCGCCCGATGGCGACCATCCTGCGGGACGACCAGTACTTCCCGATCCAGGGCATGTACGGCTCGACCTGGCGCGGTGACGTCACGCGGGCCGGGGGTGGCACCCTCATCGAGCACTCGATCCACGACGTCGACCTGCTGCACTGGATGCTCGGGGGGCTTCCGGCCGCGGTGAGCGGACGCGCGTCCTCGACCTTCGGCCACCCGGGCATCGAGGACACGGCCACGGTCACCCTCGACTACGTCGACCACCGGGCGACGATCGTGAGCGTCTGGCACCAGGTGACGACCCGCCCGTCCACCCGCCGGCTCGAGGTCTTCTGCGAGGGCGCACTGCTCTGGACCGAGGACGACTACTGCGGACCGTTGCACGTCGAGACCTCGGACGGGACGGAGACGATCACCGGGGCGCCCCCGGAGTGGGTCGAGCGGTTCACCATCCCCGAGGTCCTCGCCAAGCAGCTGGCCCAGTACGCGGAGCCGAGCAAGGCCTTCCTCGACGGCCTCGACGCCGAGTTCCCCGAGGAGGCCGGATTCCCGGACGTGGAGGTGGCGCTCGCCGCCCACCGGGTCGTCGACCTCGCCTACCGGTCATCCGAGGCCGGTGGCTCGGCCCTCGCGCTCGGAGGCTGAAGGGTCCGGATCGCGCCGTTGAGCGGAGCTCCTCCGGCGTGCGAGAATGCCGCAGGGTCGCGTGCCGGACCTGCGAGGGGCTCCGGTAGCATCGACCGCAGTGCCGCCGGCGCCGCCGGGGGACGCAGACGATCAGGTGACGAGGCCGATGCCGCTCTCCGACGAAGAACAGCGCATCCTGCGGGAGATCGAGGCGAACCTCACCGCGACCGATCCCGCCCTCGTGCAGCAGGTCTCCGAGACCACGCTGTACCGCCACGCCACGCGCAACATCCGTTGGGCGGTGCTCGGGTTCGTCGCCGGACTCGTGCTCCTCGTGCTCACCTTCACCCAGGTGCTGCTGCTCGGCGTCGTCGGGTTCCTCGTCATGCTGGGCTCGCTGCTCGTCATCGAACGCAACGCCCGGGCGATGGGCAAGGCCGGGCTCCAGAGCCTCGGCGGTTCGCTGCGCACCGGACCCCTCTCGGGGATGGCCGGGCGTCTGCGGCGCCCCTCCAACGACGACGCCTGATCCGCGTCGATGGCGTTCACTGCGGCGCAGGCTGCGCGCCTCACCGGCACCACTGCGTCGCAGGTGGCCTACTGGGCCCGATCCGGACTCGTCGTCCCGTCGGGCGAGCCCTCCCGGTACTCGTTCCGTGATCTCGTCGCGCTGCGGGTCGTGGGGGAACTGCTCGCCTCCGGCCTCAGTCCCGCCCGCGTGCGGCGGGCGATCGGCCACCTGCTCGACGCGGGGGAGGACATCGCCGGCCTGCGGATCGTGACCGATGGGGACCGCGTGTGGGCCTGCCGCGACGACGGGCAGATCCTCGACGCGCTGGCCCACGGCCAGCTCGCACTGTTCGTCGCGGTCGATGCGTACGCCGCCGAGGTGTCGGCCCGGGTCGCGACCTTCGAGCGGGAGCGTGACGAGTTCGTGGACGGGCTGCGGCGGTCGGGGTCGTGAGCGCCGCAGCCCCGCACCGGGCCGGCCCCATCGTGGCCGCCGTGGTCCGGCACCCCGCGCTCTGGCCGACCGCGATCGGCCAGGCCCTCCGCCTCGCGCCGGCCGGGTGGTGGCGTCGGCCGCCGTTCCTCCCGCTCCCCGACGCGGGGTACCTCGCGTTCCGGCTCGAGACCCAGTACGGCCGCGACGCGGAGCCCACGGGCGAGGACGTCGTGTCGTACCTCCGGTGGTGCCGGGACGAGGCGCGCCGGCGCGGCCACCACGTCGACGGGTAGTCCCGGCGAACCGTCGCATGGACGGCCCGGTCAGGGGGCGGGGAACACCTCGACGTGGATCGGCTCGTGCAGCCGACGTTCGAGGCGCGGGAGCACGAACCCGAGCACGGGTGCGGTGCACACCGTGATGATCACGGTCCCGATCCCGAGCTGACCGCCGAGCGCGACCCCGAGCACGAGGAGCACCGCCTCGATGCCCCAGCGGGCGGCGCGCACCGACAGCCCCCGGCCGACGAGGCCGAGCATGAGCTCCTCGGGAGGGTTCGCGCCGACGCGGGCCACCACGATGAGGGCGATCCCCGACCACAGGCCGAGGAGCGCGACGACGAGCCACAGGACCCGCAGGGCCAGCCCGTCGGGCGTGTCGACCCGGTCGAGGACGAGGTTGATCATGGCCCCGAACCCGAGCAGGGACACGAGGGTGCCGGGACCGGGCCGTCGGCCGAGGGCCAGGGCCACGAGGATCACGACGCCGCTCACGATCCACGAGGCCGTCCCGACCGGGATCCCGACGGTGCCGGCGAGCCCTGAGTTCAGGACGTCGTAGGAGGAGACCCCGAGTTCGGCCCGCAGGAGCAGGCCCACCGAGGCACCGCCCACGGGCACGCCGACCGCGAAGAGGGCCAGGCGCCCGGGCATCCGCACGACCGCAGGGTATCGGTCGGATCGACGGTGGTGGGGGAAAGTGGGGGTGAGTGGTTGACAAGGGTGAGAAGTGGTGCGTAAGGTCTCGCCCGTGGGGATCGCCGGATCCCTCCACCGCCCGGTCCGCCGGGGCCACGGGGAGGGGCGGCGAGGAGCGGGCCGCCGGTCGGGGCCCGCCGACAGCGACGAGGCGGGGATCGATGGCCAAGGGGTTCGAGGGGAGCTACCAGCACTCCCTCGATGCGAAGG
>JBEAXD010000229.1:0-5466 GCA_041159995.1 Actinomycetota bacterium
GACGCGCTCACCGGCCTGCCGAACCGTGCGCTGTTCACCGAGGTGCTCCAGATCGCGCTGGCTCGGACCGCACGCAGCGGACGGATCGACGCCGTGCTCTTCGTGGACCTCGACCGCTTCAAGCACGTCAACGACAGCCTCGGTCACGAGGCGGGCGACGAGTTGCTCGTGACCATCGCGGCGCGCCTGCGCACCGCAGCGCGGGCCGGCGACACCATCTCGCGCTTCGGGGGCGACGAGTTCACGATTCTCTGCGAGGACCTCGACCCCGACGAGACCCGGCGGGTCGTCGCCGAGGTGGCCCAGCGCGTCCTCGACGTCATCGCCGAGCCGATCGAACTCGCGGGTCAGACGATCCGGCTCTCCGGCAGCGTGGGCGTGGCCATCGGCGGCCCCGAGGCCTCGCCCGGCTCGATGCTGCGCGATGCGGACGCCGCGATGTACCGGGCCAAGGAGCGGGGCAAGGCCCGATGGGAGATCTTCGACGACGAGCTGCGAGCGGTGACCCAGCGCCGCCTCGAGATCGAGATCGCGTTGCACACCGCGCTCGAACGCGGTGAGTTCATCGTCGAGTACCAGCCGATCGTCGACCTCGCAGCCGACCGGATCGAGGGGCTCGAGGCGCTCGTGCGCTGGCGCCACCCCGAGCGCGGCGTCGTTCCACCGAGCGATTTCGTGGACCTCGCCGAGGAGACCGGCATCATCGGCGGGATCGGGGCGTTCGTGCTGAGCGAGGCCTGTGGTCAGGTCGGGCGGTGGATGGCGGACGGGACCGTGAACTCGGACTTCAGCATCGCCGTGAACCTCTCGGCCCGGCAGTTCGAGCAGGAGGACATCGTGGCGACGGTGCGCGCCGCGATCGACGACGCCGGGATCTCACCGCGCCAGCTCTGCATCGAGGTCACCGAGGGCACGCTCATGGCGAACGGCTCGGCCGAGGTGCTGCAGCGCCTCCACGAGCTCGGCGTGCGGGTCGCCATCGACGACTTCGGAACCGGCTACTCGTCGCTCTACTACCTCAAGCGGTTCCCCGTCGACGTGGTCAAGATCGACCGCTCGTTCGTCGACGGACTCGGCACCGACGCCGACGACGAGGCGATCGTGACCGCGGTGCTCAGCCTCGGCCATGCGCTCGGACTCCGGGTGGTGGCGGAGGGGGTGGAGACCGAGGCCCAGCTGGACCGACTGGTCGGGCTCGGCTGCGATGCGGTCCAGGGCTACCTCGTGTCCCGTCCCGCCCCGGCGGCCGACGTCCAGCGCTCGCTCGTCGGCTGATTCGCTCGTCACACGGCCCGCACCGAGCCGAAACATTCCCGTAACAGCGCCACCTTACGGTCACCTCACCGATTCCTGAATGAGGTGGTGCACATGAAGATCAATGCAGGGGACACCGCGTGGGTGCTGGTGTCGACCGCGCTCGTGCTGTTCATGACCCCGGGCCTGGCGCTCTTCTACGGCGGCATGGTGCGAGCGAAGAACGTGCTCAGCATGCTGATGCAGAACTTCGTCTCGATGGGGCTCATGGTCGTGATCTGGGCGGCCATCGGGTACTCGCTGGCCTTCGGTGGCGGCTCCGCTCAACCCGGCGAAGTCGAGGTTGCCGATGAGCGAGGAGCCGCCGACGTCGCACCGCCGGGCATCGCCCTGACCATCCCGCCCCTGCTCTTCATGGTGTTCCAGATGACCTTCGCGGTCATCACGCCGGCGCTCATCTCCGGCGCGATCGCTGACCGCATGAAGTTCTCGGCCTGGGTGATCTTCCTCGGCCTCTGGGGGATCCTGGTGTACTCGCCGGTGGCCCACTGGGTGTTCTCGCCCGAGGGCTGGTTGTTCCAGCGCGGCGCACTCGACTTCGCCGGCGGCACCGTGGTCCACATCAACGCCGGGATCGCGGCGCTCGCGCTCGCGCTCATCCTCGGTCGCCGCCGGGGTTGGCCCAAGCACCCGATGCCCCCGCACAACCTCACCCTGACCCTCATCGGCACGGGCATCCTCTGGTTCGGCTGGTTCGGGTTCAACGCGGGTTCGGCGCTCGCCGCCAACGGCGTGGCCGTGACCGCCTTCGTGAACACGATGATGGCTGCGGCGGCCGGCATGCTCGGATGGCTCCTCATCGAGCGCATCCGCTTCGGCCACTTCACGACGCTGGGCGCGGCGTCCGGTGCGGTCGCGGGCCTCGTGGCGATCACGCCGTGCGCCGGGTTCGTCGGCGGTATGGCGCCGATCCTCATCGGTGCGCTCACCGGGTTCATCTGCTTCTGGGCGGTGAACCTCAAGGTCCGCTTCGGGTACGACGACTCGCTCGACGTCGTCGGTGTCCACCTCGTGGGTGGCATCCTCGGCTCGCTGCTGGTCGGCCTCTTCGCCGACACCGCGGTCAACGAGGCCGGCAAGGACGGGTTGTTCTTCGGTGGCGGCTGGGACCTCATGGTCGAGCAGGTCATCGCCGTCGCCGCTACCGTCGTGTTCTCGTTCATCGTCACGGCGGTGATCGCACTCGTCCTGCGTGCGGTGATGCCGGGCGGTATCCGGGCCTCGGCCGAGGACGAGGAGACCGGTCTCGACCTCACGCAGCACTCCGAGACCGCCTACGCCTTCGACCGAGTCTGAACCGAGTCCGAACCGAGGAGATCCGATCCATGAAGATGATCACCGCCATCATCAAGCCCTTCAAGCTCGATGACGTGAAGGACGCCCTCAAGGCGTCCGGGGTCCAGGGCCTCACCGTGAGCGAGGTCCAGGGCTTCGGCCGCCAGCGGGGCCACACCGAGGTGTACCGGGGCGCCGAGTACGAGATCGACTTCGTGCCGAAGGTCCGCATCGAGATCATCGCCGACGACGCCGAGGTCGATGGCATCGTCGACACGATCATCGAGACCGCCCGCACCGGCAAGATCGGTGACGGCAAGGTCTGGGTGCACACCCTCGACTCGCTCCACCGGGTGCGCACCGGTGAAGTGGGCGCCGACGCGATCTGACGCCGACGCCGTGGACCTCCGGTCGGCGCGTACGGCGCTCGTCGCCGACGCGTCGGTCGGAGGCACCACGTTCGGTGCGGCGCTGAGCGACGCGGTCGACGCGACGCTCCGCGACTCGTTCACATCCGTCGCCCGCGACGACCTCGTGGTGCTCGCGCTCGGCTCGTACGCGCGCCGGGAGCTGTGCCCGGGTTCCGACGTGGACGTCCTGCTCCTCCACCGCCGACCGGAGGTCGCGGCGGTGGCCGACGCCCTCTGGTACCCGCTGTGGGATGCGGGACTCGTGCTCGGGCATGCGGCCCGCACCGGGAAGGAGGCGTTGCGCCTCGCCGAGTCCGATCTCGAGACGCTCACCTCGCTGCTCGACGTCCGGGTGGTGGTCGGTCCGGCCACCGCGGACGCCGATGCGCTCGTGCACCGGGTCCGGCGAACGGCCCGGCGTCGTCGGGATGCGCTCATCGACGAACTCTCGGCGGCGGCGACCCGGCGGCGGGACCGTCCGGGCCCGATCGCCGAGGTGCTCGAACCCGACCTCAAGGAGGGCAGCGGGGGCCTGCGCGATCTCCATGCCCTCGGCTGGGCGGGCTGGGCGCTCGGTCCCGGCGGGCCGGCGGCGCTCGCCGCCGTCGGTGCGCTCCACCCCGAGGACCTCGCCGATCTGCGGCGAGCGAATGCGACGCTGCTCGACGTCCGGGTCGCGCTGCACCGGGTGTCGGGACGACCCTCGGATCGACTCGTGCTCCAGGACCAGGACGGCGTCGCCGCACTGCTCGGGGCCGACGACGCCGATGACCTCGTGCGGCGGGTCGCGGCCGCCGGGCGCACGATCGGGTGGATCGCCGACGAGGCGTGGAGCGCACTGCGGGCGACCGGGACGCGACGGTCACGACGGAGCGGTCGGGACGCCGGGGTCGAACTCGCGCCCGGGATCCTGGAACATGCAGGGACGATCACGGTGGCGCCGGATGTGCCGATCGACGGCGCCCTCGTGCTGACGGTCGGCGCGACGGCCGCGACCCGGGGGGCTCGGATCGCACGCGGCACGCTCGAGCGGCTGCGCGGGGCACCGACGCCGGCGTGGACCCCGGCCGATCGCGAGGCCTTCGTCGCCCTGCTGCGGGCGGGGCGCGCTGCGATCCCGGTCATCGAGGCGCTCGATCACGTCGGTGCGTTCACCACGGTGCTCCCGGAGTGGGCGGACGTTCGTTCCCGGCCCCAGCGCAACGCCTACCACCGGTTCACCGTGGACCGACACCTGCTCGAGGCGGTGGCGGAGAGCGCCGCGCTGCTCGACGCGACGTCCGAGGCGGACCGGGAGATCGTCTCCGGGCTCGACCGCCCGGATCTGCTGCTGTTGGCCGCGTTGCTCCACGACATCGCGAAGGGCCAGCCGGGGGATCACTCCGAGGTCGGCGCGGATCGAGCGCGGGTCATCGCCGAACGCATCGGTCTCGACCGGAGCGCGACCGACACCCTCATGTGGTTGGTGGCCGATCACCTCCTGCTCGCGGACACCGCGACCCGGCGCGATCTCGATGACCCGGTCACCGTCGAGCGATTCGCCGCCCGGGTCCGCGATCGCGATCGGCTCGTGCTGCTGCACGCGCTGACGGTCGCCGACTCGAGGGCGACCGGTCCTGCCGCATGGGGCCCGACGAAGGCCGCGCTCGTGCACGAGCTCGTGGCGCGGGCGCAGGTCGCGATCGAGGCGGGCTCGGCCGCGCACCTCGGCGGGATCGATCCCTTCGTCGGGCACGAGGCGGCCATCACGG
Organism: Actinomycetota bacterium; assembly: GCA_041159995.1. GTDB lineage: Bacteria > Actinomycetota > Acidimicrobiia > IMCC26256 > IMCC26256 > IMCC26256. Next base: position 4,751 of record JBEAXD010000229.1, read on the forward strand.
CCGGCGTGCTCTCGGTGACCTGGGCCGAGCCGGCCGAGGGCGGGCTGCGGTGCACCGTGGTGGCCCCGGACCGCCCGGGCCTGCTCGGGTCGGTGTCGGCGGCGCTCGCGCTCGCCGGGCTCGACGTCTGGTCGGTCGGCGCAGCGACCCACGAGTCGGGGGTGGCGCTCGAGGTCTTCACCGGCATCGACCGGTTCGGACGCCTCGGCGACGACCGGGGACGGGCCGAGGCGACGGCGGCGATCGAACGGGCCTGCGCGGGGGACCCCGATCTCGCGGATCGTCTCGCGGCGCGAGCGGATGCCTACCGGCGCGGCGCCGCGGCGCGCGGGCCGGTGACGGTGCAGATCGACGTCCTCGGTTCGGCGACCGCCACGGTGGTCGAGGTCTACGCCGACGACGAGGTCGGGCGCTTCGCGCACCTCGCGATGCTCCTCGCCGAGGCCGGGGTCGACGTCACCACCGCGCGGGCCACCACCATCGGCGATCGGATCGTGGACACCTTCTACGTGCGGGACGTGCACGGCAAGATCGTCGATCCGCTCACGATCGCCCGGATCCGTCGGGCCATCATCGACGGGCTCGAGGGTGGCGCACCGGGGGCCGCCGCCGCGCGGACGTAGGCTCGCCCGATGGATCCCACCCCCGCGGTCTCCGCCGTCGATCTCCTGCGCTGGGCCGAGACGCTCTCGGCGATCGCCCGGACCGGTCTCGGG
>JBEAXD010000286.1:0-3183 GCA_041159995.1 Actinomycetota bacterium
CGTCGGGACGACGTCGGAGGAGGGCCCCGCGGTCTCGGACATCTTCGCCCGGTTGCGGGCCGACGCCGAGGCACCGGCACCGCCGTCCGCACCCGAGGTCGAACTCGACGCCGAGCCCACGGGCGGGACCGCCGGGGCCCCGGTGATCGAGGACTCGGCGCCGACGCCCCTCGAGGAGACCGGGTCCGAACCGGCCGACGCGGATGAGGCCGTGCGGGCCGAACGCGAGGTCGTGCTCTCCCCGCTCCAGCGCGATCTGGTCAAGCGGGCCAAGCGCGCGCTCCAGGACGATCAGAACGCGGTGCTCGACCGGCTCCGCACGGCGAAGGGCCGACCCGATCCCGCCCGGGTCGTCGGGGACGCCGCCGAACGGGCCGCGGCGTGGGGCGAGGTGATCGCCCCGCCGATCGCGGCCGCGTACACCGGAGCACACACCACCCACACGACCGAGCCCGCACCCGACGTCCCGGACGACCTCGTCGCCGTCGCGGTGGCGGCGATCGCGGACCCGCTGCGCGACCGGCTGCTCGCCGCCGTCGCGCGCCACGACGCCGAGGGCGAGGATCCGGTGCACCGTGCGGTCGGTGCCGCGTACCGCGAGGCACGGGGCGCGTCGCTCGAGGCCGCGGTGGCCGATGCGCTCGCCGCGGCCTGGGCCCGGGGCGTCCACGACGCCGTCCCCGCCGGCACCCTGCTGCGCTGGGTCCCGTCCGAGGTCGGTCGCTGCGCCGACTGCGACGACAACGCGCTCGAGGCGACGCGGCGCGGCGAGCTCTTCCCGACGGGGCAGGCGCACCCACCGGCGCACCCGGGGTGTCGTTGCATGCTCACCCCGGCCCACGCCTGACAATCGAGCCCGGAGGGGCGCGAGCAGCGGAATCCGGGAGCGACCTCTAGTCTGATCCGATGCGCACGATGAGCACCGCACCCCGACCGCCTCGTTCGCGCCGTCTGCGGGGCGGCCTCATCGCACTCGGCGTCGTGCTCGTGGTGCTCTTCCTGAGCTTCCGCGGGATCGCGGTCTTCTACACCGACTACCTGTGGTTCTCGTCGGTGCGCTTCTCGGACGTCTGGCGGGGCCTCCTCGTCGCGAAGGTGGGGCTCGGGCTCGTCTTCTTCACGACGTTCTTCGTGCTCATGTACACGAGCCTCGCCATCGCGGATCGTCTCGCCCCGAAGGCGCGGCCGGTGCCGGCGATCGAGGATCTGGCCTCCCGGTACCAGGATTCGGCGGCCCGCTACGCGGGGCGGATCCGGGTGCTCGTATCGGCGTTCTTCGCGATCGTCGTCGGCGCCACCGTGGCCGGCGAGTGGCAGCAGTGGGTCCTGTTCACGAACCGGGTGTCCTTCGGTCGTGTCGACCCGCAGTTCGGCAAGGACATCGGCTTCTACGTGTTCCAGTTGCCGTTCATCAACTTCTTCCTCAACTGGCTCTTCGTCGCGCTCGTCGTGGTGCTCGTGGCCACCATCGTGATGCACTACCTCAACGGTGGCATCCGGTTGCAGGGGCCCACGCAGTCCCGCGTCACGCCGCAGGTCAAGGCGCACGTGTCGGTGATCCTCGCGGTGATGGCGCTCGTGAAGACCGGGCAGTACTGGTACGCCCGGTACAACCTCAACTTCTCGTCCCGCGGCGTCGTCTCCGGTGCGAGCAAGACCGACATCGCGGCGCAACTCCCGGCGCTCAACCTGCTCGTCGTCATCTCGATCGTGGCCGCCGCGCTGTTCGTGTGGAACATCCGGCGGCGGGGCTGGGTGCTCCCGGTCATCGCGGTCGGACTGTGGGCCTTCGTCGCCCTCGTCGTCGGCACGATCTTCCCGGCGATCTACCAGTCGCTGCGGGTGAACCCGAACGAACTCCAGAGCGAGAAGCCCTACATCCGGCGCAACATCACCGCGACCCGGGACGCGTTCGGCCTGGCGAAGGTCGGCGTCACCTCCTTCGACTACCAGGAGAACCTCGACGCGGCCAAGATCGTGGAGAACGCGGCGACGGTCGAGAACGCCCGGCTCTGGGACCCCTACGAGACGCTGCGCAACTACCAGTCGTTCCAGAGCCTGCAGACCTTCTACAAGTTCTCGGACGTCGACGTGGACCGGTACGAGGTCGGTGGTCGGACCACGCAGGTCATGGTGAGTGCACGGGAACTCAACCGGGCCGACCTGCCGAGCCAGTCCTGGGTGAACCGGCAACTCGTCTACACGCACGGATTCGGCGCGGTCGCGAGCGCGGCCAACAAGGCGACCGCCGACGGCACGCCGCAGTACCTGCTCAAGGACATCCCGCCGACCGGCGACGTGACCCTCACCCAGCCGCGGGTCTACTTCGGGGAGAGCACCGGCGGGTACGTGCTCGTCAACGCGAAGAGCGACGAGTTCGACTATCCGCTCAAGGGCCAACTCGACGCCTACAACCGGTACGAGGGCGACGGCGGGATCAAGCTCGACGGTTTCGTGCGGCGACTCGCGTTCGCGACCCGCTTCAACGACTACAACCTGTTGATCTCCGGTCAGGTGACCCCGAAGACCCAGATGGTCTTCAACCGGGACATCCGGAGCCGGGTCGAGCAGGCTGCTCCGTTCCTGCAGTTCGACGCGGACCCGTACCCGGTCATCCTCGACGGCCGGATCATCTGGATGCTCGACGGGTTCACGACGAGCTCCTACTACCCGTACTCGCAGCCCTTCTTCGGCGAGGGCGGTCTCGGGGGACAGTTCAACTACGTCCGGAACTCGGTCAAGGTGACGGTCGACGCGTACACCGGCACGATCAGGTACTACATCGTCGATGCGAAGGACCCGATCATCCGGTCCTGGCAGCAGGCGTTCCCGGACCTGTTCGAGCCCCTGTCGGCGATGCCGGCCGGTCTGCGTTCCCACCTGCGCTACCCGCAGGACCTCTTCAAGGCGCAGACCGATGTGTACCGCACCTACCACATGACGGACGCGACGACCTTCTACAACAAGACCGACCTGTGGGCGGTCTCGCCCGACCCCGGCTCCGGTGAGGTCGGCACGACCGTGCTCGACTCCACTCCCACCACGCTCGCGAACGCGCAGCCCCAGGCCGCGTCCGTCATGTGGTAGGTGCGGTACACATCAGTCTGCGCCTTGAAGAGGTCCTGCGGGTAGCGCAGGTGGGAACGCAGACCGGCCGGCATCGCCGACAGGGGCTCGAACAGG
>JBEAXD010000023.1:0-3869 GCA_041159995.1 Actinomycetota bacterium
ACCGAGGCGGCCGCGATCGAGCCGGCGACCACGGTGAGGCTCAGGGCGAGACCGATGGCGACGCCGCGTCCGGGTCGCACGATCAGTCGTCCTCGTCCGAGTCGTCCGAGTCGTCATCGGCGTCGTCCGAGTCGTCGTCCTCGTCGTCCCGGTCGTCGTCGTCCTCGTCCGAGTCGTCGTCCTCGTCCTCGTCCGAGTCGTCGTCGTACGAGTCGTCACGGCCGTCGGAGTCGTCGTAGGTGTCGTCCGAGTCGTCGTCGGCGTCGTCGTCCACGTCGTCGTCCAGGTCCGGCACGGTGGTCGAGGTCGTGGTCGACGGGTCGATCCCCGTCTCGCCCGAGGGGCCGGTCGGGCCCGTCTCGCCCGTGACCTCGGCGAGGTCGGGGTCGCCGGTGGCCCCGGAGACCTCGGCCACGGCCGGGGTGCTCGGCGCCGGCGCGCTGAGGGCTCCGGCGGCGAGACCGCCGGCGGCGATGGCGATCGCCGTGGATCCGATGATGGCGAGGAGGCGCTTGGGCTCCATGGTGGGCTCGTTTCGGTCGGGGCCCGGGCTCGAGGAACTCGGGCGGTTCGGTCCACCGGGCGGCGGGACGGTGCCCGTCGTCCGATGGGAGCACCGTACCGAGGCCGACCACAGCGAGCGGTCAGTGCTGGGCCAAGATTCGGCAAAGACCGCCCGTCGCCCGACGGCCGGTGTGGGAGGTTGCGCCCTGTGGACGTGCTCATCGTGGAGGACGACGACTCGATCGCGGAGCCCCTGGCCCGCGGTCTCGAGCGCGAGCGTCTGCGGCCGCGACGGGTCGCCACCGGGGCCGCCGCCCTCGCGGCACTGCCCGCCGATGTGGTGCTGCTCGACCTCGGCCTGCCCGACATGGACGGACGCGACGTGTGCCGTCGCCTCCGGGAGGTCTCGGACGTACCGATCATCGTGGTGAGTGCGCGGGGGGAGGAACTCGACCGGGTCCTGTTGCTCGAACTCGGCGCCGACGACTACCTCGTCAAACCGTTCGGGCTGCAGGAGCTCGTGGCGCGCATCCGTGCGGTGACCCGACGCTCGCAGGGCGGGACGCGCGCCACTCCGGCGGGGGACGAGCCGACGCCACCGACCGTCGGCGCGCTGGCGGTCGACCGTCGTGCGCATCGGGTCACCCTCGACGGCGTCGAGGTGACCCTCACGCCGAAGGAGTACGACCTCGTCGCGTTCCTCGCCTCGGATCCGGGTCGTGTCTTCACGCGCGCCGAGATCTTCGACGAGGTGTGGGATCCGCACTGGTACGGGCCGACGAAGACCCTCGACGTGCACGTCGCATCGGTGCGCCGCAAGCTCGGGGATCCCGGGTGGATCGAGACGGTGCGGGGCGTCGGCTTCCGGCTGGTGGATCCGACCCCGTGAGACGCCGCCTGCTCCTCGGGTACATGACGATCACGGTGCTCGTGCTGATCGTGCTCGAGATCCCGCTCGGCTTCGCGTACGCCACGTCCGAGCGACGGCGTCTGCTCGCCGACGTGCAGCACGATGCGCTCGCACTCTCGATCCGCGCGCACGAGGCGGTCGACACCGGCGACGTCGCGGCGCTGGAGCCGATCGTCGATGCGTACCGCACCCAGATCGGTGGGCGGGTCGTCGTGGTCGACCGCGCCGGGGGACTCCTCGCCGATTCCGACCCGCTCGCCGGGTCCGATCCCGGTCGGTCCTTCGCGACCCGTCCCGAGTTCCGAGCCGCGTTGGCCGGACAGGAGGCCGACGGCACCCGTCGGTCCGACACGCTCGACCAGGATCTGCTCTACGTGGCCGTGCCGATCGTGTCGTACGGCGAGGTCGTGGGTGCGCTGCGGGTCACGTACCCGACCTCGTACGTCGACGCCCGGGTCCGTCGGGTCTGGATCGCGCTCGTCTCGCTCGCCGTCCTCGTGATCTCGTTGGTGTTCCTCGTGAGTCTCCGGCTCGCCCGTGCGGTGTCGGCGCCGGTGTCCGACCTCGAGGATGCGGCGCGTCGACTCGGGGCGGGTGATCTCGGCGCCCGGGCGCGCGTGCCGGACGGACCGGAGGAACTCCGGGTGCTCGCCGAGTCGTTCAACGCGACCGCGGCGCGCCTGGGCGCACTCGTCGAGTCCCAGCGCGCCTTCGTCGCCGATGCGTCGCACCAGCTGCGTACGCCGTTGCAGGCCCTGCGGTTCCGCCTCGAGACGCTCGAACTCGACGTGGGTGCTGGCCGACCCGTCGAGGCGGCCGACGTTGACGGCGCCCTCGCCGAGGTCGCCCGTCTCTCCCGTCTCGTCGACGGACTCCTCGCCCTCGCGCGGGCCGAGGGAGCGGCGAGCGCGCCGGCGCCGACGGCGCTCGCCGGGCTCGTCGCGGCGCGGGTCGATGCGTGGTCGGCGTTCGCGGCCGAGCGCGGCGTATCCGTCGTCGCCGAGGTCGATCCGACGGCGACCGTCGCCGTCACCCCGGGGCACCTCGAGCAGGTGCTCGACAACCTGCTCTCGAACGCGATCGAGGTCGCACCCGAGGGCACCGCGGTGCGGATCGAGGCCGCCGCATCGGGTGCGGGTTCGATCGAGGTCCGTGTCGTCGATGCCGGTCCCGGAATGGACGCCCAGCAACGTGCGCGCGCGTTCGACCGGTTCTGGCGTCCTGCGGGGGCGGCGGCGGGCGGATCCGGCCTCGGCCTCGCGATCGTGCGCGGCCTCGTGGAGGCCGACGGGGGATCGGTCGACCTCGGCGAGGCCGTCGGCGGCGGCCTCGAGGTCCGGATGCGGTTGCGCGTCGGGACGGCGGCCTCGGCCTGAGGGCGGGCCCGCGTCGTCAGTCGGTCACGGCGTGGCCGCGCACGGTGCGGGCCACGAGGTCCGCGAGCGTCGTGGCGTCGAGGTGCCGACGCATCTCGTCGCCCACCGAGACCCAGACCTCCTGGAGCACGCAGTGCCCCTCGCAGTGGTCGTGGTCGTCGATCGGTGTGGAGATCGGACCGTCGACCGCCGCGAGGATCTCGGCCAGCGTGATCTCGTCGGCCGGGCGTGCCAGCACGTACCCACCGCCGACGCCGCGCTTCGACCGCACGAGGCCCGCGCCCTTGACCGCGAGCAGGATCTGCTCGAGGTACGGCTGGGGGAGGTTCGTGCGCTCGGCGATCTCCTTCACCGACGTGGGTCGTTCCGAGCCGTGCAACGCGAGCGACAGCAGGGCGCGCGCCGCGTAGTCACCTCGAGTCGAGACCCTCACGGCGGGCATCGTCGCACACGTCGGGCCGCGCGCACCGGCCCGACCCCGGTGGCGGGTCCGGTCCGAGGGTGGAGCCGCCCCGTCCCGATCCGTCGGCCCCCGACCTCGCCGGCCTGGTCCCGGCGCTCGGGGCGGACCGACCGCCCTGGTTGCCCGGTCCGGTCCGCGGCGCCGACCGGACGGTCCTGCTCGTGCTCGACGGTCTCGGGTTCGACCAGCTGTCCGCCGTCGCCGACCTCGCCCCGAACCTGGCCACCATGGAGGGTGGCGCGATCTCGAGCGTCGTGCCGTCGACGACCTCGGCGGCGCTCACCTCGATCGTCACCGGCCGCCACCCGGTGGAGCACGGGGTGCTCGGCTACCGGGTCCGGGAGGGGGACGACGTCCTCAACGTCCTGCAGTGGCGCATGGAGGGGGGCGGTCGGGCGCCGGACCCCTCGACCTTCCAGCGGTTCCCGGCGTTCGGCGGCCGGCCGGTCCCGGTCGTCACCCAGTCCTCGTTCCGCAACTCCGGGTTCACCCGGGCCCACCTCGGCGGGGTCGAGTTCGCGGGCTGGTCCACGGTCGCGGTCCTCGTGGAGCAGTGCGTGCGGGCCGTGCGCGCCGGAGCGCCGCTCGTCTACGCGTACTACCCGGGCGTCGACAC
>JBEAXD010000082.1:0-6502 GCA_041159995.1 Actinomycetota bacterium
CCCGAGGAGTTCGAGCACCTGCGGCCGGGTCTCGTCCTCTTCACCTACCTCCACCTCGCCGCGTACCCCCGGGTCGCCGAGGTGCTGTGCGAGCGGCGCGTGGTGGGCGTGGCGTACGAGACGGTGCAGGCGGCCGACGGCTCCCTCCCACTGCTCGCACCGATGAGCGAGGTCGCGGGCCGCATGGCCACGCAGGTCGGCGCGCACTTCCTGGAGCGCGCTGCGGGCGGGCGGGGCGTGCTCCTCGGCGGCGTTCCCGGCGTGCGGCCGGCCCGCGTCGTGGTACTCGGTGCCGGCAACGTCGGGTGGAACGCGGCGTGGATCGCACAGGGCATGGAGGCCGAGGTCCTCCTGCTCGACCGCAACATCGATCGACTGCGCTTCGTCGATCAGATCCACCAGGGCCGGATCGTCACCCTCGCCTCGAACCGTGGCGCGGTGGCCCGTGCGGTGGCCGACGCCGATCTCGTGATCGGTGCCGTGCTCGTGCCGGCCGGGCGCGCGCCCATCGTGGTCACGGAGGACATGGTGCGCTCGATGCGACCCGGCGCGGTCCTCGTCGACGTCGCGGTCGATCAGGGCGGCTGCATCGAGACCACCCACGAGACCTCGCACGATGATCCGGTGTACGAACGCCACGGCGTCATCCACTACGCGGTCGGCAACATGCCGGCGGCCGTGCCGTTCACCTCGACCTACGCGCTCACGAACGCGACGTTGCCGTACGCGGTGACCCTGGCGACACGCGGGGCCGCGGGGGCGGCCACGGCCGATCCGATGCTGCGGGCCGGCGTGAACACGGCCGGCGGCGGGATCGTGCACCCGACGGTGGCGGCCGCACTCGGCGTCGAGGTCACCGACCTCGACGCTGCGTTGTCCGACTGAGGACGGTCGGGCCGGCGGGCGTCACCCGCCCGGGGGGAATTCGTTCGACGGGTACCGCCGCCGACCCGTGCCGTCAGTGCTCCGAGTATCGACGCCGGACGTTGCCGTCGCGGGGCCGCCGTGTGAACGGCGGGTCACACCTCGCGGTCGCCCTCGTCCCGTGCGGCCTCGTAGACCTCCTCACGGTGCACGACCACGTCCCGCGGTGCCTCGATGCCGAGGCGGACCTGATCGCCCCGCACCTCGAGCACTCGGACCACGATCGAGTCGCCGATCATGATCGCTTCCTGTTCCTTGCGGGTCAGTACGAGCATCGTGGACTCCGTCCGTGGGGAACGTGCTGGCAGGTGGTCCTGATCCTACGGGCCACCCCGCAGACGTCGGGGTCGCACGCCGCGTCGTACCGGGGCGGACGGCCGGATCCGGTCACGCGCACTCGTCCGCGAGTGGACCCCACGGGCCGATGGCCACCTCGGTCCACACTGCGAAGGCGAGGTGCCGGACCGCCCGGCGCGCATCACTCGACTCGACGAATACGCCCGACGCGAACTGCGCGAAGAGTGCCGCCATCGCCTCCTGGAAGCATTCCGGCACCCAGGGCCAGGGCACGCCGGCACCCGCGAGCGCAACCCACAGGAGTCCCCCGAAGAGCCCGGCGAGCACATCCTCGGACTCCTCACGCTCGCGCCGGGACACGACGGCGCCCTCGTGCAACGCCCGCAGCAGCCGCGTCTCGGTGGCGTAGTACGCGCCGTCGGGCGAACCGAACCGGATCCGACGCTCGGCCCGTCGCCCCGCTCGCACCACCGCATCGCGGAGCGCGAGGTACTCGGATCGCGTCGCCGGGCCATGCACGGGACCGTTCTATCCCCCGGGTCGGACGGACGACCTCGGCGCCGTGGGCCGCCAGGGACTCGAACCCTGAACCTGCGGGTTAAAAGCCCGATGCTCTGCCAGTTGAGCTAGCGACCCGCGCACCACGGTAGCGGGCCGCCCGAGCCGGCCCGTCACGTCAGCGATCCGGAGTACCTGCGGCGATCGTGGCGAGCGTGCCGCAGATGAGCCCGACCCCGACACCGCCGACGACGTCGAGTGGCAGGTGCACGCCCACGTACACCCGCGCCGTGGCCACGATCACCACGAGGCACCACGCGATGACGCGCGCACGACGGTCCAACCACGGGGCGAGTGCAGCCGCCGCACCGGCGGCGACCGCGGCGTGGCCGGAGACGAACCCGAACCCGTCGGCAGCCGCACGGAGGTTGAGCTCCACGTACACCCCGACGGGACGCGCGCGTCCGACGATCTCCTTCAGGATCTGCGCCGTGACGTACGCGGTCCAGCTGCCGGCCGCCAGCGCGATCACCGGCGCGGGCCGTCGGTACACCCAGCCGACGAGGATCGCGATGACGACCACCGCCGGGATCGTGCCGAGGGCCATGGCCGGTTCGAGGACTGTGCCGAGTGCGGCGGGGAGATCGTTGAGGAGTCGGAACGCCCGGGTCTCCGGTCCGGTCACCGCCGTGCCGGCGAGCACGAGGACCACGGCCGGGACCACGAGCAACGCGGCCCCGAGTGCGAGCGGACCCCGTCCATCTCGCACCCGGTGGCGCAACGGTGCGCCCCGGAGGACGGCGAGCCCCGACTGCGGCGGATCCGCACGCTCGTCCACCGTCACGGGCACCCGTCTCCTCAGGCGTACGCGACGGGCACGCGGCCGTCGTCGATCGCTCGCCGCAGCGCCGCGTGGTCGCGCTCGGCCTGGTCGGCATAGGACGCCGCGAACGACGCGATCGCCCGGTCGAACACCCCACCGTCACCGAGGTACCCGGCGATCGCATCACCGTCACCGGTGCGGACGTGCGCCCGGGCGAGGGTGACCCCGCAGAGGCGCGCGTAGTGCACGAAGCCCGCCGGACTCATGAACGCGAGGTCGAAGGAGCCCTTCATGTCGCGCAGCTGCCGGAAGTAGTAGTCCACGCCGGTGTCGGCGACCCGAGCCCAGCCGAGGAACGCGTCGCTCGCCGACTGCATCATCCGCTGCCCCGCCACCACGCGCTCGCCGTGCGTGGGGTACTCACTCGGCCCCACGTACGGCTCGAGCACCGAGGCGAGCGCCTGCTTGAACTGGAGGAGCAGCGGCGCGCCGCCGTCGTCCACGTACACCGCGAACAGCGCCTGGGTACCCACGCTGCCCACGCCGACGACCTTGCGGCCGAGGGCCACGAACCGGAACCGCTCGAGCAGGTACCGACGGTCGTGGTTGAGCGTGTGGAGGTAGTCGTCGAAGGCCTGGTCGTACCGACGCCGGGCCGCGTCGTCGAGGGCGATCGGCTCGACGAGCGGCGGCTGGTCGATGATGCGCAGGCTCCCGTCCGGGCCCACCTCGGTGAGGCGGGTGAGCGCCCGTTCGCTCGTGCGCCGGCGCGCCTTCTCGATCTGCCGTCGGGCCCGTTCGATGGTCTTGCGGTCGCGGGTCGCCTCGAGGCCGAGGAGCGACAGCGCCATGGAACCGCTGCGATCCTCGCCCCGGCGGACCGCGTCGATCTCGGCGAGCACCGAATCGATGTCGACGTGGAAGTACCACTCCTCGAGGGTCGACAGGCGCGTGAGCGTGAGCATGGCCTCGCGGTACGCGCGTCCGACCTCGAGGACGGCGGTGCTCACGACCCCCGGGGAGTACGCGTTCGAACGACCGGCGATCTCGAACGAGGCCGCCAGTCGCTTGACGTCCCACTCCCACGGGCCGGGCAGGGTCTCGTCGAAGTCGTTGAGGTCGAACACGAGTCGCCGCTCCGGCGTCGCGTACATCCCGAAGTTCGCGAGGTGGGCGTCACCGCAGGCCTGCACCTGGATACCCGTGACCGGGGTGTCCGCGAGGTCGGCGGCCATCACGGCCGCCGAACCCCGGAAGAACGCGAACGGCGATGCGGCCATCCGGCCGTACCGGATGGGCACGAGATCGGCGACGCGGGCCGCGTCCTGCGCGTGGAGCACCTCGATCGGATCGGGTCGATCGACCGTCGGTTCCCACGACCCGTGGGCCGACCGGTTCGCGACCTTCCGGAGGTCACGGCCCGCGGCGCGGTGCTGGGCTCGTCGGTCGAGATCCACCTGGTCCATCGGTCTCCACTCCTGCGCCCACCGCGGACCGGTGGGGGTACATTCGCCGTGCGGTCGCCCGAACGTTAGGACCTCCGCTCGTTCCCGACCACCGAGTCGCCACCCCGGTCCGTGGCGCAGGAGGGCGACCACCATGGCGATCACCGGACTCAACCACGTCGTGCTCTACGTGCGCGACGCCGAGGCGACCGCCTCGTTCTACGCCGACCTCCTCGGCTTCACCCGGGTCGAGGCCTACCGGGTGTTCCCCGGCGCGGTCTTCCTGCGCGCCCCCGCATCCACCAACGACCACGACCTGGCGCTCTTCTCGATCGGCGAGGAGGCGCACCCGTCGTTCGCCGGGCGCGGCTCCGTCGGGATGTACCACGTGGCCTGGGAGGTCGACACGCTCGGCGACCTCGAGGAGTACGGGCGACGGCTCTCCGAGGCGGGGGCGCTCGTCGGCGCCTCGGACCACGGGGTGACCCGATCGCTCTACGCCCATGATCCGGACGGCCTGGAGTTCGAGGTGACGTGGGTGGTGCCGGCCGCACTCGTGACCGACGCCGACTTCGCCCGCACCGCACCCCTGCGCCTGGGCGCCGACATCGAGCGCTTCGGACGCGACACGATCGGTGGCATCGGGGTGTCGAGGCCCGCCTGACCGGCGGGCCTCGACCGTTCAGAGGGCTCGCAGCGCCAGGGTCTGGACGTCGGCCACGGCCACCGAACCCCAGCCGATGCCGGTGCCCACCTGGGTGGGGCTCAGTGCCTCGGAGGTCGAGCCGTCCCCGAGTTGACCCACCGTGTTGCCACCCCAGCACCACAGCGAGCCGAGGCTGCCGCTCGATGCCACGGCGCAGGTGTGCGCATCGTCGGGGAAGTTCGTGTACCCGGTCGTCGCGACCTGCCGCCACGGGCGCGAGGCACCGATGCGGACCGGGCTCGTGCGTCGGCTCGTCGTCCCGTCGCCGACCTGACCGTTCGGATTGCCGCCCCAGCAGAACAGGAGCCCACCGGCCCGGATCCCGCACGACGCGATCCCACCGGCCGCCACCTGCACCCAGTCCGCATCGGTCCCGACGCGGGTCGGCACCTTCTGGCTCACGACCGAGCCGATCCCGAGCTGGCCGAGGTTGTTCGCGCCCCAGCACAGGAGCGCGCCATCGGACCGGATGCCGCAGGCCTGCTGGTCGCCGACGCTCACGGCGGACCACGTCCCCCCGCCTGACACCGCGGTGGGGATCAGCCGGTTCACGACGTCGTCGTCCCCGATCTGGCCGAGGCCGCCCGCGCCCCAGCACAGCATCGTGCCGGCCGCGATGCCGCACGAGCTCGCCGCACCCACCGAGATGGCCGACCAGGTCGAGAGCGCACCGACCTGCGTCGGCGTCCCGCTCGGCACGGTCGAGCCGGTGCCGAGCTGTCCGGAGGTGCCATCGCCCCAGCACCACAGCGTGCCGGTCGTGCGGATCGCACACGCGAACGGCACGGGGACCCCGAAGTCGTCGATCTGGCCGCCGACCGCGACCTGCGACCAGTCCGTCGCCGTGCCGACCTGCACCGGCACCTGGGAGTCGATGTAGGTTCCGTCACCCAGCAGCCCCGTCGCGTTCGCACCCCAGCACCAGAGGGTCCCGTCGAGCCGCACCGCGCACGCCGCACCGTGACCCGTGCTGACCCGGGCGACGTCGGTCAACCCGGGCGCCGGCCCCGGAGTCGTGCGGTAGGCCGGGATCCCGAGCTGCCCCTGGGTGTTCGCACCCCAGCACCAGAGCGTCGTGTCGGACCGGATGCCGCAGGAGGCGCGGTAGCCGGCACTCACCTCGGTCCAGTCCGCATCGGTCCCGACCCGCGTCGGCACCGTGGTGTCCTCGAGTGCCGCGAGACCGGTGCGGAAGTCGGCACCGGATCCCCAGCAGAAGAGCGCACCCGCCAGGATGCCGCAGGTGTGGGAGTTCCCCGCGTCGACCGCGCTCCAGGCCGTCCCCACTCCGATCTGCTGCGGCGCCAGCGCGGTGGTGAACCCGCCGTCCCCCACCTGGCCGTAGTCGTTGCCGCCCCAGCACCACAGCGAACCCGCGATGCCGGGCGCGGGAGCCGACGAGTCACGGATCGCGCACACGTTCGTGTCACCGCTCGACACGGTGTTCCAGTTCACCGTCACCCCGTCGACGCGCTGCATGACCGGTACGTCGGGGGTCAGGCCGGTGTCGTCGCCGAGCTGGCCGAACGAGTTGTCACCCCCGCAGAACAGCGCCGAGGCGCCGTTCGTCCCCGCCGGGTTCCGCCGCGAGCAGGATGAGTAGGTCCCCGCCGACGGTTGGTTCCACACCGACCCCGCACCGATCAGTTCCGGCTGGTACTGGGCGTCGAAGGTGCCGTCACCGAGTTGCCCGTAGGAGTTGTCGCCCCAGCAGTAGTACTGGTTGCCCGTCGTGCGCACCGCGCACGCGTGGTCCTCCGCCACGTCGACCGCCCCCCATCCGAGCGGGCGCGATGCGGTTCCCCCGAC
>JBEAXD010000178.1:0-5829 GCA_041159995.1 Actinomycetota bacterium
GACGACAACCGCGAGGTGTACGACTTCTTGAAGTCGGTGTCGGCGAAGTACGGCATCGGTTTCTGGGGTCCGGGCAGCGGCATCATCCACCAGGTCGTGCTCGAGAACTACGCGTTCCCGGGCGGGATGATGGTCGGTACCGACTCGCACACGCCGAACGCAGGTGGCCTCGGGATGGTGGCCATCGGGGTGGGCGGTGCGGACGCGGTCGACGTCATGGCCGGGTGGCCGTTCAACACCAAGGTCCCGAAGCACATCGGCGTGCGGCTCACCGGTTCGCTCTCGGGGTGGACCTCGCCGAAGGACATCATCCTGCGGGTCGCCGGCATCCTGACGGTGAAGGGTGGCACGGGCGCCATCGTCGAGTACTTCGGTCCCGGCGCCGCGAGCATCTCGGCCACCGGCAAGGCGACGATCTGCAACATGGGCGCCGAGATCGGCGCGACCTGCTCGCTGTTCGAGTTCGACGACCGCATGGCCGCGTACCTCCGGGCCACCGGTCGTGAGGCCGTCGCCGAACTCGCCGAGGCGAACGCCGAGTCCCTGCGCAACGACCCCGAGGTCGACGCGGACCCCGAGCGCTACTACGACCGGGTCATCGAGATCGACCTGGACCACCTCGTGCCGCACCTCGTGGGCCCGCACACGCCCGACCTCGACCGTCCGATCGCGAAGATGCGCGAGGCCGTGGCGGAGGAGGGCTACCCGCAGCGGATCTCGGCCGCACTCGTCGGGTCCTGCACGAACTCGTCCTACGAGGACATCGGGCGGGCCGCGAACCTCGCCCGTCAGGCCTCGGCCCATGGCCTGCGGGTCAAGGCGCCGCTCCTCATCACGCCGGGCTCGGAGCAGGTGCGCGCCACCATCGAGCGCGACGGACTGCTCGCCGACCTCGAGGCGATCGGGGCGACGGTCCTCGCGAACGCATGCGGTCCCTGCATCGGCCAGTGGCAGCGCGACGACATCGAGCCGGGTGAGGTGAACGCCATCGTCTCCTCGTTCAACCGCAACTTCCCGAAGCGCAACGACGGCAACGCGGGCACGCTCTCGTTCATCGGCTCGCCCGAGACCGTGGTCGCCATGGCGCTCACCGGCCGTCTCGACGTCGACTTCACGGTCGAGCCGGTCGTGGGGGAGGACGGGACCGAGGTGCTGCTGAGCGCGCCGACCGCCGACGAACTGCCGGCACGCGGCTTCGACCCGGGGGAGTCCGGGTTCGTCCCACCGGCCGCCGACGGCACCGCGGTGGAGGTTGCGATCCGGCCGGGGTCGGACCGGCTCGAAGCCCTCGCGCCGTTCCCGGCCTGGGACGGGCGGGACTTCACCGGTCTGCGCGTGCTCATGAAGGCCACCGGGAAGTGCACGACCGACCACATCTCGCCGGCCGGTCCGTGGCTCAAGTACCGCGGGCACCTCACGAACATCTCCGGCAACCTCTTCATCGGCGCGAACAACGCGTTCGCGCTCGACCCCTCGGGCACCGGGGTCGACGTGCGCGACGGGTCGCACGTGCCGCTGCCGGAGTTGGCGAAGCGGTACAAGGACGCCGGCATCTCGTGGCTGGCCGTCGGGGACGAGAACTACGGCGAGGGCTCCTCCCGCGAGCACGCGGCCATGGAGCCCCGGTTCATGGGGGGGCGGGCGATCCTCGTGCGCTCCTTCGCCCGCATCCACGAGGCGAACCTCAAGAAGCAGGGGGTGCTGCCGCTGACCTTCAAGGACCCGGCCGACTACGAGCGGGTGCTGGTCGACGACACCGTGGACATCCTCGGCCTCGCCGACCTCGCTCCGGGGGTACCCCTCACCGTGGTCCTGCACCACGCCGACGGCTCGGTGGAGTCCGTCGAGGTGGTCCACACGATGTCCGAGGAGCACATCGGCTGGTTCCGGGCCGGATCCGCCCTCAACCTCCTCGCCGATCAGGGTTGAGCGGGAATGGCATCGGAGATCGAGCGGTCCACTCCCGTACCATGAGTGCCATGACTCAGATCATCACCATCACCGACGCCGCCCTCGCCAAGGTCCTCGAGGTCCGCGACGGGGAGCCCGAGCCCACGACCCAGGCCCTCTGGGTCGAGATCTCCGGCATCTCCGGCACGGCCTTCACCTACGACATGTACTTCCGCACGGCGACCGACGCCGGGGTCGACGACGTCACGGAGCAGCACGGTGACCTCGCCGTGGTCATCCCGGTCGAGGGCATCGAGAACCTCACCGGGGCGGTGCTCGACTTCGGGCCGGCCGGCATGGTGATGCAGAACCCGAACTCGCCGGCCCTCAAGCCGGTCGGGGCCGACCTGCCCGAGCTCGACCGCGACAACCCGGTCGTCGTGAAGATCCTCACGGTGCTCGAGCAGAGCGTGAACCCGGCGATCGCGGCGCACGGTGGTCGCGCCGACCTCGTCGCCATCGAGGAGGACGTCGCCTACCTGCAGCTCTCCGGCGGTTGCCAGGGTTGCGGCATGGCGGCCGCCACGTTGCGCGAGGGCATCGAGGTCGCCATCCTCGAGGCCGTGCCCGAGATCACCCGGGTCGCCGACGTCACCGACCACGCGAGCGGCGCCAACCCGTACTTCTCCTCCGCCGGCCACTGACCGGCCCGGGGCTCAGCCTCGGAGGGATCGCAGGGCGGCGAGCGCGTCGGTGAAGGCGGGGCCGAACGCGGCGGCGTCCGCGTCGGACGTGTTCCAGCCGACCGAGACCCGCAGCGAGCGGTCCGCGTCGGCCCCCATGGCGAGCAGGACGGGGGAGGGCTCGAGGGTCTCGCTCGAGCAGGCGGATCCAGAGTGCACGGCCACGCCGCGCTGATCGAGTGCGAGCAGGATCGGCTCCGCCTCGACGCCCTCGACGGTGAGGCACACGAGGTGGGGGAGGCGCCGGGCCGGATCGGCCGGACCCACCCGCGCGACCCCGTCGACCGCGGTGGCGTCGCGCGCGATCCGGTCGCACTGCGCGGCGTTGCGGGTCGCCTCGGCGTCGAGCGCGTCGGCGACCTCGGCGGCGGCCGCGCCGAAGCCGACCATCGCGGCCACGTCCTCGACGCCGGCGCGTCGGGCCCGTTCCTGCGCGCCGCCGAGCACGAACGGCGGCACCCGCAGGCCGCGCCGCACGTACATCGCGCCGGCGCCCTTCGGGCCGCCGAACTTGTGGGCGCTCACCACCGCGAGGTCGACCCCGAGCGAGCCGAGGTCGACACGGATGTGCCCGACGGCGCTCGCGGCGTCGGCGAGTACGAGCGGCGCCGCGCCGCACCGTTCGGCGGCCGCACGCACCGCGGGGACCGCGTCGGCCACCGGTTGGATCGCGCCGACCTCGTGGTTCGCGACCTGGATCGCGACGAGCGCGGTGTCGGCCCGCACCGCAGCGGCGAGGGCGCTCGGTTCGACCCGGCCCTCGGCATCGCAGCCGACGACCGTGATCGAACCGCCGAGGTCGTGCACTGAGCGCTCCGCCGACTCGCGCACGCACGAGTGCTCGATCGCCCCGATGACGAGGTGCGGCGTGCGCCCCTGCTCGACGGCCCGGGCGACCGCACCGTGCACGGCCGCGTTCGCGGCCTCGGTACCACCGCTCGTGAACACGACCTCACGGGGCCGGGCGCCGACGAGGGCGGCGACCTGCTCGCGGGCGGTCTCGAGCGCGACCCGGGTCAGGCGGCCCTCGGCGTGGAGGCGCCCCGGGTCGGCCGGGTGGTCCCGGAGGAACGGCACCATCGCCTCGAACGCGCTCGGGCGGAGCGGGGCGGCCGACGCGTGGTCGAGGTAGTGACGGGTCACGTCAGCCGAGCCGCGTGACGCAGCGTGCGTCGCCCGCGGTCCGACTCGCCTCGGTGGTCGGCGTCGTGTCGCCGTAGAGGCCGGCCATGAGCCCGCGGATCATGCCGTGGTCCACCGCGCACACGACGTGCGGGTACTGCAGGGCCGCGGTGCCGAACGGGCACTCCTCGGCCACGATCGTGAGTTCGGACCCGTGGGCCTCGGCGTGGGCCGCGAACCCGTGGGCGGTGAGCGCCTCGGCGACGGTGGCGACGGCGGCCTTCACCGAGCGCTGCTGCTCGCCGGGTCCCATCCGGGCCGCCAGTTCGCGGCCGTAGGTGTACCCGACCTCGGCCGCCATGATCTCGGCCTGGTCGGGCGGGAGCAGGTCGAGGGCGCGAGCCAGCAGCGTGCCGATGAGGTCGTCGCGTCGGGCCGGGTACGAGAGGTTCGTCTCGACGGCCGACGCGCGGTACCGCTTCGACGGCCGTCCGGCCGTGCGGGTGTCGCCGGCGGGGCGGGAGGTGTCGACCTCGACGTACCCGGCGGCGACCAACTTCTCGAGGTGGTGGCGGGCGACGTTGGGGTGGAGGTCGAAGCCCCGGGCGATCTCGCCCGCCGTGCGCCCCTCGGGGGCGGAGCGGAGCGAGAGGTAGATCTCTCGGCGGGTCGGATCGCCGAACGCCGAGGTGACCGCGCTCACGGCGGCGTTGAACTCGACCGGGTCGAAGGCCTCGGGTGCGGGGTCCACGACCGGTGCGGCGGTCACGGCGACGCGGGAGCGGGCCGGATCGGGGGCGCTCGGGGGCATCCACGTATTCTACCTACGTCCGTAGTGGAAATACCCGGGAGGCCCCATGGCCGGTCAGGCCGAAGCGAACGCCGCGCTGGCCGGCGTGCTCGACCCCGAACTGCGCCGGCCCGTCGTGGAGTTCGGGATCGTGCGCGGGGTCGCGGTCGACGGGGACCTCGCCGTCGTCTCGCTCGTGCCGCCGCTCGAGGACCTCGGGTACCGGGGTGCACTGCACGCCGCCATCGCCGAAGCCCTCACGGCGGTCGACGGGATCGATCGGGTCGAGTTCTCGGTGACCGAGCCGTCCGAGGCCGAACTCACCGCCCTCGCCGCCCGGCTGCGGGGCGAGCCGGCCCCGAATCCGCTCGCGGTCACCGACGCCACGGCGCCCGCCGCGCCACGGGCGCACCCGAATCCGTTCACGAACTCGAACACGAGGATCCTGGCGATCGCGTCGGGCAAGGGCGGGGTCGGCAAGTCCTCGGTCACCACGAACCTCGCGATCGCCCTCGCCCAGCGCGGCCACTCGGTCGCCGCGGTCGACGCCGACGTGTGGGGGTTCTCGATGCCGCGCATGCTCGGGATCGCGAGCCCGCCGGAGGTCATCGACGATCTCATCATCCCCCCGAGCGCGCACGGCGTGCGGCTCATCTCGATGGGCTACTTCGCCCGGGAGGACCAGGCCGTCGTGTGGCGCGGTCCGATGCTCCACAAGGCACTCGAGCAGTTCCTCACCGACGTCTTCTGGGACGAACCCGACTACCTGCTCGTCGACATGCCGCCGGGCACCGGCGACGTCTCCCTCTCGATCGCACAGTTCCTGCCGCGCGCCGAGATGATCATCGTCACGACGCCGCAGCCCGCGGCGCAGAAGGTCGCGCAGCGCGCCGCCGCGATGGCGGCCAAGGTGGATCTCAAGGTCGCCGCCGTCATCGAGAACATGTCGTTCTTCCGCGGCGATGACGGGGTCGAGTACGAGATCTTCGGATCCGGCGGGGGCGAGGAACTCGCCCGTTCGCTCGAGGTGCCGTTGCTCGCCCGGATCCCGCTCGTCCCGGTCCTGCGGGAGGGCGGCGACGACGGCCACCCGATCACCGTGGCCCACCCGGAGGATCAGGCGGCGGTGGCCTTCCGGGAGGCGGCCGAGCGGATCGACACCGAACTCGCGCCGCGCCAGATCCGTCGGCCGGAACTCCGCATCAACTGACCCGCCCGCCCCGCCGCTACCATGCGGCGAGCACCCACCGCGTCCGAGGAGCACACGAACGATGGAAGGCAAGA
>JBEAXD010000123.1:0-2978 GCA_041159995.1 Actinomycetota bacterium
GCTCGGGACCGACGGGGTGGCGGCACTGCGGGACCGACTCGTCGATCCGGCGGCGGGTGGGGGACGCACCCACTCCCATCCGTAGACTGCAGCACCGATGGACCTCCGATACTCCGACGCCGACGAGGAGTTCCGGGCCGGGCTGCGGGAGTGGCTCGCCTCCGAACTCCCGGACCTCCCCGCGCAGCCGTCGCGTGACGACTGGACGGCGCGCCGGGCCTGGGACACGGACTGGCAACGACGGCTCTTCGACGCCGGGTACGCCGGGATCAACTGGCCGAAGGAGTACGGAGGTCAGGGCGCGACGCCGAGTCAGCACCTCGTGTTCCTCGAGGAGACCACGCGGGCCCGGGCGCCCTACGTCGGTGTGAACTTCGTCGGCCTGCTGCACGCGGGGCCCACGATCATCGCCGAGGGCACCGAGGAGCAGAAGGCCGCGCACCTGCCCCGCATCCTGCGGGGCGACGAGGTGTGGTGCCAGGGGTTCAGCGAACCGCAGGCCGGGTCCGACCTCGCATCGCTGCGCACGAAGGCGGTCCGGGACGGTGATCACTACGTCGTGACCGGTCAGAAGATCTGGTGCTCGTTCGGTCAGATCGGCGACTTCGGCGAACTGCTCGTGCGCACCGATCCGGATGCCCCGAAGCACAAGGGCATCACCTGGCTCGCGCTGCCGATGGATCTGGCGGGCATCGAGGTGCGGCCGTTGCGGACGGTGCTCGGGTCGAGCGAGTTCGCCGAACTCTTCCTGGACGAGGTGCGGGTTCCGGTGTCCTGCCGCATCGGCGAGGAGAACGACGGCTGGCGGGTCACCAACGTCACGCTGTCGTTCGAGCGGGGCACGGCGTTCGTGAGCGAGATGGTGGACGCGTTGCGACTCGTCGACGACCTCGCGCCGTACGTGACCGACCCGGCGTACCGCCGGGAACTCGCCCACCTCGCCGCCGAGCTCGACGGGGTCTGGGCCCTCACCAAGCGCAACGTCACCCAGGCCGCACGGACCGGCGTGATGGGCCCGGGCGCCATGATGATCAAGTACGCCTACTCCGAGTTGCGCCAACGGCTCGGCGAGTTGTCGATGCGGGTCCTCGAGCGGGACGCGCTCGCGGTCGACGTGGTGGGCGAGTTCGTCGAGGAACGGTTGCGCACCCTCGCGCTGACGATCGCGGCCGGAACCTCCCAGATCCAGAAGAACATCATCGGCGAGCGAGTGCTCGGCCTGCCCAAGGAGCCGAACCGGTGAACTTCGACCTGACCGACGACCAGGTCGCGCTGCGCGACGGCATCCGGAGTCTGCTCGAGGGCCGGTTCCCGATGGAGCGGATCCGCGAGGGGTTCGACCGGTCGATGTTCGACGAACTCGCGGAGGCCGGCGTGTTCTCGCTGCGGGCCGACGGGTTCGCGTGGGCCGACGCCGTCCTCGTCTACGAGGAACTCGGTCGCGCCTGCGTGCCGGGACCGCTCGTGGATTCCTTCGGCGCGCCCGTCCCGACCGGCGTCGTCGAGCCCCGGCCCGGGCGGACCACCTGGGTCGAGCACCTCGCGGCGATCGACCGGCTGCTCGTGTTCTCGCCCGAGGGGGTCGACGCCGTCGACCCGCGTGCGCTCGACGGCGAGGCCACCGAGTGGCCGCTCGACCCGCTCACGCCGGTGACGCCCGTCCCGTCCCTGCCGGCCGGCGAACGGGTCGGTGACGCTCAGCAGGCGTACCGCTGGTGGTCGGAGGGCGCGCTCCTGACCGCGGCCCAGCAGGCCGGTCTCGCCGCCGCGCTCGTCGATCTCTCGGTCGCCTACGCCCGGGACCGGGAGCAGTTCGGTCGCCCGATCGGTGCGTTCCAGGCGGTCAAGCACATGTGCGCCGAGATGGCGGTCAAGGCCGAGGTCGCACGAGCCGCGGTGCAGGCCGCCGCCTGCGTCCTCGACGATCCGGAGACCGGCGACCTCTGGCGGGCCCTCCACGGCGCCAAGATCCTCGCGGGCGAGGCGGCGATCGCCTGCGGGAGGCTCGCGACGCAGGTCCATGGCGGCATGGGGTTCACCTGGGAGGTCGACGTGCACCTCTACCTGAAGCGGGCCTGGGTGCTCGACACCCGGTTCGGGAGCATCGACGCCCACGCCGACGCCATCGCGGCGGCGCTCCCCGCGCCGGCCTGACCCGTCCCACCGTGGTCGTGGACGACTGGTCGCCGCTGCTCGAGGACCTCGCGGCGCGCCACGGTGTGGCGGAGGCGATGGGGGGTCCGGACCGTCTGGCCCAACTCGCCGAGCGGCGACGGCTCGACGTGCGGACGCGCATCGGTCTGCTCGTCGACGCCGGTTCCTTCGTCGAGTACGGCACGCTCGTCGGCTCGGTGGCCCGAGGGGCGCTGCCACCGGCGCCGGCCGACGCGTTCGTGATGGGGCACGCGACGGTGGCGGGGAGCCCGGTCCTCGTGGGGGCGACGGATCCGACGGTGATGGGTGGCTCGGTCGGACCCGGGACCATCGCGAAACGCCGACGCCTCCTCGAGCTCGCTCGCCTCATGGGCGCGCCCGTGGTGTTGATGCTCGACGGTCCGGGACGGCGGACCCAGCACCCGAACGACGCCACGCCCGGCGCGGTGGACGAACTCCGCGACCTCGCGGCCCTCGCGCGCACGGCCACGGTCG
Organism: Actinomycetota bacterium; assembly: GCA_041159995.1. Lineage (GTDB taxonomy): Bacteria > Actinomycetota > Acidimicrobiia > IMCC26256 > IMCC26256 > IMCC26256. The sequence continues at coordinate 2,650 of JBEAXD010000123.1, forward strand.
TCGCGGTGGTCCTCGGTCCGGTCGCCGGTCACGATGCCCTCGTCGCGGGGTGCGCGAACCACGTGGTGATGACCCGCGCCGGCTCGCTGTTCGTGGCGGGCCCCCCGCTCGTCCGCGCGACGCTCGGCCTCGAGGTGACCGCGGGTGAACTCGGTGGCCCCGACATGCACGGCGACGGCTTCATCGATCACGTCGCCGACGACGAAGCGGCCGCACTGGCCCACGTTCGGGGGCGCGTCGGCGGGCACGGCGGGTCGCGGCCCGAGGTCCCGACGGTGAGCGTCGGCCCGGGCGTCCGCAGGGCCCTGCCCGCGGACCCGGCACGCCCC
>JBEAXD010000220.1:0-4047 GCA_041159995.1 Actinomycetota bacterium
TCCCAGGTGTTCCCGGCTCCGAGCAGCGCGTCGAGGTCGGCCGAACCGCCCTCCTGCGCCGCCGCCAGCTGCCGGGCGACCTCGTGCTCGTAGACCGGGCGCTCGACGTCGCGGAAGATGCCGATCGGGGTCGGCATGACCGGACCCCAGGACAGCCGCGACAGTGCGAACGCGAAGGACGGGTCCTCCCGGTGCTCATCGTGCACCGCGATGCGGTCGAGACCGACGGAGGCCACCTCGACGATCCGGGCCTCGCCGTCCTCGATGATCACGCCGTGCTGACCCTCGTCGCCGAACACGATGGGCTCACCGTGCCGCAGGTTGATGAGCATCTCGGCCCGCTGGTCCTTGGCCACGATCCCATCGAAGGCACCGTCGTTGAACACGTTGCAGTTCTGGTAGATCTCGACGAACGCCGCGCCCTGGTGGTCGTGCGCACGCCGGAAGGTCTCCATCATGTGCTTGCGGTCCATGTCGTGGGTGCGGGCCACGAACGAGGCCTCGACCCCGAGCGCCACCGAGATCGGGTTGAACGGGTGGTCGACCGAACCGAACGGCGTCGACTTCGTGACCTTGCCCACCTCGCTGGTCGGCGAGTACTGCCCCTTGGTGAGGCCGTAGATCTGGTTGTTGAACATCAGGATCGTGAGGTTCACGTTGCGGCGCAGCGCATGGATCGTGTGGTTACCGCCGATGGAGAGCGAGTCCCCGTCGCCGGTGATCACCCAGACGTCGAGGTCGGGTCGGGCGGTGGCGATGCCGGTCGCGAACGCCGGCGCACGACCGTGGATGCTGTGCACGCCGTAGGTGTTCATGTAGTACGGGAACCGGCTGGAGCAGCCGATCCCGCTGACGAACACCTGGTTCTCGGGCCGCAGGCCCATCTCGGGCAGGAGCAGCTGCACCGCGGTGAGCACGGAGTAGTCACCGCAGCCCGGGCACCACCGGACCTCCTGGTCGGACGAGAAGTCCTTGCGCGACAGGGTGACGGGCTCAGCCATTGATCATCTCCAGCATCTTCGCCTCGAGTTCGGCCGCCCGGAACGGGAGACCCTGGACCTTGGTGAGGCTCTGCGCGTCGACGAGGTACTCGGCACGCACGAGCCGGGAGAGCTGCCCGAGGTTCATCTCGGGGACCAGCACCTTCGGGTACCGCCGCAGCACGTCCCCGAGGTTCGACGGGAAGGGATTGAGGTGCATGAGGTGCGCGTGGGCGACCTTCGCCCCGCCCTCGCGCACCCGTCGGGCGGCAGCCTGGATCGCACCCCACGTGCTGCCCCACCCGAGCACGAGGAGCTCGGCCCCACCGGAGGGGTCGTCGACCTCCACCTGCGGGATGTCCTTGGCGATGCCGGCGATCTTGTCGGCCCGCAGGTGCATCATCAGCTCGTGGTTGGCCGGCTCGTAGTTCACGTTGCCGGTGACGTCCTGCTTCTCGATGCCGCCGACCCGGTGCATGAGCCCCGGGGTACCCGGGATCGCCCACGGGCGTGCCAGGGTCTCGGGGTCCCGCAGGTACGGCAGGTACCGGGGCGTTCCGTCGGGGTGCTCCCCGTTCGTCCCGGTCTGGAACGGCACCGAGATGTCGGGCAGTTCGGCCGAGGTCGGGTACCGCCACGGCTCGGAACCGTTCGCGAGGTACCCGTCGGTGAGGATCATCACCGGGGTCTGGTACTTCAGCGCGATCCGGGCACCCTCGATGACCGCGTCGAAGCAGTTCGAGGGCGAGTACGCGGCCACGATCGGCATGGGCGCCTCGCCGTGACGGCCGTACATCGCCAGCATGAGGTCGGCCTGCTCGGTCTTGGTCGGCAGGCCCGTCGATGGACCGCCGCGCTGCACGTCGATGAGCAGCATCGGGAGTTCGATGCTCACCGCGAGACCCATCGACTCGGCCTTGAGGTCGACCCCCGGACCGCTCGTCGTCGTGACGCCGAGGTGCCCGGCGTACGAGGCGCCGATCGCCATGCCCGCGGCGGCGATCTCGTCCTCGGCCTGGACCGTGCGGACCCCGAACTTCTTGTGCTTCGACAGTTCGTGGAGGATGTCCGAGGCCGGGGTGATCGGGTACGAGGCGAGGAACAGCGGGAGCTTGGCCTGCTGGGCCGCGGCGATGAGGCCGTAGGCCGTGGCCACGTTGCCGGTGATGTTGCGGTAGCGGCCCGGCTCGAGCTTCGCGGCCGGGACCGCGTACGCGTGCTCGAAGATCTCGGCGGTCTCTCCGAAGTGGTAGCCGGCCTTGAACGCCGCGAGGTTCGCGTCGTGGACGATCTTGTTCTTCGCGAAGCGCTCGTCGATCCAGGTCAGGATCGATTCGAGCGGTCGCGTGTACATCCAGGCGATGAGCCCGAGCGCGAAGAAGTTCTTCGAGCGCTCGGCGTCACGGGGCTTGGCCCCCGTGTCCTTGGCCGCCTCCAGGGTGAGCGTCGTCATCGGGATCGCGTAGAGCCGGTACGAGGACAGTGAACCGTCCTCCAGCGGATTGCCGAGGTACCCGGCCTTCTCGAGGTTGCGGGGCTCGAAGGCGTCCGTGTTGGCGATGATGGCGCCGCCGGGGATCAGGTCACCGATGTTGGCCTTGAGGGCGGCCGGGTTCATGGCCACGAGCAGGTTCGGTGCGTCGCCCGGCGTGACGATGTCGCGGCCGGCGATGTGCACCTGGAACGACGAGACCCCCGCGATGGTGCCGGCGGGGGCCCGGATCTCGGCCGGGTAGTTCGGCAGGGTCGCCAGGTCGTTGCCGAAGGCGGCGCTCACGTCGGTGAAGCGATCACCGACGAGCTGCATGCCGTCGCCGGAGTCACCGGCGAAGCGGATGACGACGCGCTCGAGCGTCTCGGGCGGCTGGACGGGCGAGGTGGTCTCTGCGGTCACGGAGCCTCTTTCGCGGACCGGCGTTCCGCCTCGTCGCGGCGCCGACCGATGCAGGGGGAACGGGCGGAGGGGCCCGAACCGGAACGAGGGGTGCGAGATCCCGCGAACCGTGGTCGAGCATACCGACCGGCGGGTCGCGTTCCGGGAAGCGGCCGTGGGTATGCTCGCCGCCGCGCCCCGGCGACGTGCGACCCACGGGTCGTCGGGCGATCCGGGGCGTGGCGATCGAGTCCGACACCCCACCGAGACCCCCGGCAACGGCGCCGGGCGGACACAGGAGAACCCACATGGCCCTCGGGTACGACCAGCAGCTCTTCATCCTCGCCTTCGACCACCGGGGCTCCTTCCAGAAGAAGATGTTCGGGATCGCGGGCGATCCGAACCCCGAGGAGACCGCCCGGATCATCGATGCGAAGGCCGTGATCGCCGCCGGGTTCGCGCGGGCCCTCGACGACGGCGCCCGGGCGGGCACGGCCGGCATCCTCGTGGACGAGCAGTTCGGCACCGAGGTCGCCCGGACCGGGCTCGCCGCCGGTCGCATCGTGGCCATGCCGGTGGAGAAGAGCGGCCTCGACTACTTCGACTTCGAGTACGGGGACGAGTTCGGCGCCCACATCGAGTCGTTCAACCCGACCTTCTCGAAGATCCTCGTGCGGTACAACCCCGAGGGGAACGCCGAGGACAACGCCCGCTCGCTCACGGGACTCCGGACGCTCTCGGACTGGCTCCACGCCCGTGACCGGAAGTTCCTGCTCGAGCTGCTCGTGCCGGGCGAGCCCCACCAGATCGAGGCCGCCGGAGGCGAGGACGCCTACGACACCGACGTGCGCCCGGGCCTCATGCGTGAGGCGATCGTGGCCATGCAGACCGCCGGGATCGAGGCCGACATCTGGAAGATCGAGGGCATCGACAAGCGCGAGGACTGCGAGATGATCGCCGAGCAGACCCGGGCCGGCGGCCGGGACGGCGTGGGATGCGTGGTCCTCGGCCGGGGCGCGGACGACGCGAAGGTCGACCACTGGCTCCGCACCGGCGCCGGGGTACCCGGCTACCTCGGGTTCGCGATCGGTCGCTCGATCTGGTGGGACCAGCTCAAGGGCTACCTCGCCGGCTCCCTGTCGGGCGATGACGCGGCGGCGCAGATCTCGGCGAACTACCGCCGGTACATCGACG
>JBEAXD010000231.1:0-4930 GCA_041159995.1 Actinomycetota bacterium
TCCGAGCACGGCGACCTACCCTCTCCCGCCATGGCCCCGACGACGACCCGCGACCTGCTCGTGGCGGCCGCCGCCGCGTTCCCGGATCGTGAGGCCTACGTGCACGGCGACCGACGCGTCACCTACGCCGAACTCGATCGGATGAGCGCCGGTGCGGCGGCCACGCTCGCCGGTCACGGCGTCGGCCGGGGCGACGTGGTCGTGCTCATGCTCCCGAGCGGGATCGACTTCGCGGTCTGGTACCTCGGCGCCCTGCGCATCGGCGCGACCGCCTCAGCCGTCAACCAGCGCCTCGGTGAACCCGAGCGAGCGAGCATCCTGCGTCGCACGGTTCCGGTCGCCACCGTGACCTCGGATCCGGGCGCGATCCCGGTCGGAGCGCCGACGGGCACGGTCCTCGAACCGGAGACGTTCCCGGCCGCCTACACCCACCCAGCGGGTGAGGAGCCGGCACTCGACCCCGGCGATCCCGCGTGCATCGTCTGGACCAGCGGCACCACCGGCGATCCCAAGGGTGCGGTCTACGACCACGCCCGGCTCGCTGCGATCTCCGAGAACATGGGAGAGCTCACCGCCGACGGAGACCGGCGACTCGTGTCCCTGCCCGTCGCGCACGTCGGGTACATGACCCGTATCTGGGACGAACTCGCCCACGGGACGACGCTCGTGCTCACCGGTGAGCCCTGGTCGGCCGGCGAGACGCTGCGCCTGCTGCGGGACGAACGCATCACGGTGGGCACCGGCGTTCCGACCCAGTGGGAGCTCGTGCTCGCCCATCCGGACCTCTCGATCACGGACTGCTCGGCTCTGCGCATCTGCGGTATCGGCGGCTCGGCCGTCGCCCCCGACCTCGTGCGCCGCATGCGCGAGGCACTCGGGTGTCCGGTCATGAACCGGTACACGAGCACCGAGGCCGGGGTCACCACCGGCACGCGCCTCGGCGATCCGGACGACGTCGTGGCCGAGACGGTCGGGCGCCCGGCGACGGGACTCGAATTGCGGCTCGTCGTGGATGATCGGGATGTGCCCGTCGGCGAGGTGGGCGAGATCGTCGTGCGGTCACCGATGGTGATGGCCGGCTACTGGCGGGACCCCGACCTCACCGCCACCGTGCTCGACCCCGACGGCTGGCTCCACACGGGTGACCTCGGACGGCTCGACGAGCGCGGCGACCTCCGGATCGTCGGTCGCCTCAAGGAGATGTACATCCGCGGCGGGTACAACGTGTACCCGGCCGAGGTCGAGCACGTGCTGGCCGACCACCCGCAGGTGCAGCGCGTCGCGATCGTCGGCGTGCCGGCCCCCGTGATCGGGGAGATCGGGGTCGCGTTCGTCGTGCCCACCGACCCCGCCGAGCCCCCCGATCTCGAGGCACTACGGTCGTGGTGCCGGGAGCGCATCGCCGATTACAAGGCACCCGAACGGCTCCGTATCGTGGAGGCGCTCCCGGTCACGAGCATGATGAAGGTCGACAAACGGGCGCTGGCCGCCCGAGCGGAAGAGGAGTCATGACGATCCAGGAAGTCGGTAGCGGCGACACCCGGGTCCGCCCGATCAAGCTCGGCGGCGCCCTCATCACGCTGGTCGAGCCCCACGAGGGCCATCAGGTCGCGTACAACCGCTGGTACGAGCGCGACCACTTCTACGCGGGTTGCATGATCGGCGCCTGGACGATCGCGGGCACGCGGTACGTGGCCACCCGGGCCGAGAAGGCCAAGCGGTACCCCGCGTCCTCGTCGTTCGCACCCGACACCGCGAAGGGCTCGTACCTCGCCCTCTACTGGATCCTCGCCGGCAAGTTCGGCGAATGGATGCAGTGGGGCACCGACCAGGTCAACTGGCTCCACGACAACGACCGCATGTTCCCGCACCGGGACCACGTCCACACGCTCATGTACAAGTTCTCGAAGGAGCAGCACGCCACCGACGACGGCGTGCCCACCGAGATGGCCCTCGACCACCGGTACCCCGGGCTCGCCATGGTCGTGTTCGAACTGGCGGACGGTGTCACCCCCGATCGGGTCGCCGAGTGGTCGGCAGCCCGCCCCCTGCCGGCCGATCAACTCGTGACGTTCACGCCGGTGCCCCTCATGCAGGACGCACCGAAGGACGTTCCGCGCGACGACGCGCTCGCCCGCTACGTGCACCTGTACTTCCTCGAGGAGGATGCGGTCTCGGTGTGGGACGACCGGTTCGCCGGGCTCGGTGCAGAGTTCGACGCCGCCGGCCTCGGCCGGGTCGTGTTCGCATCCCCGTTCCGGGCGACCGTGCCCGGCACCGACACCTACACCGACGAACTGTGGTGAGCCCGATGCGGATCCTCGTGATCGGAGCGGGTGGGGTCGGCGGAGCGATCGCGACGGCGGCGTCCCGGCGCGATTTCTTCGAGCACTGCACCATCGCTGACATCGACGGCGACCGGGCCACCGCCGTCGCGACGGGGACCGGCGATGCCCGGTTCGCGGGCGCCCGGGTCGATGCGTCCGATACGACCTCCATCGTCGATCTCGCGCGATCGATCCGAGCCGACGTCGTGATGAACGCAGCCGATCCCCGGTTCGTGATGCCGATCTTCGACGCCGCGTTCGACGCGGACGCCCACTACCTCGACATGGCCATGAGCCTCTCCCGACGCCACCCGACCGAACCGTTCTCCCGGACCGGGGTCATGCTCGGCGACGAGCAGTTCGCCAAGGCCGAGGCCTGGACCGAACGCGGGCGACTCGCCCTGGTCGGGATGGGCGTCGAGCCCGGACTCTCCGACGTCTTCGCCCGGTACGCCCGGGACCACCTGTTCTCCGAACTGCACGAGGTGGGCGTACGTGACGGCGCGAACCTGGAGGTGGAGGGCCACGCGTTCGCGCCGACCTTCTCGATCTGGACCACGATCGAGGAGTGCCTGAACCCGCCGCTCATCTGGGAGCGCGAACGGGGCTGGTTCACCACCGAGCCGTTCTCCGAGCCCGAGGTGTTCGACTTCCCCGAGGGCATCGGTCCGGTCGAGTGCGTCAACGTGGAGCACGAGGAGGTGGCCCTCATCCCCCGGTGGATCGACTGCGAGCGTGCGACCTTCAAGTACGGACTCGGCGAGGAGTTCATCGACGTGCTGCGCACACTCAACAAGCTCGGTCTCGACTCCACCGAACCGGTGGAGGTCCGCGGCCAGCGGGTGAGCCCGCGCGACGTCGTCGCCGCGGTGCTGCCGAACCCGGCCCACCTCGGCGACCGTATGCACGGGCGGACCTGTGCCGGCACGTACGTCACCGGCCTCGGTCCACACGGTGCGCCCCGAGCCGTGTACCTGTTCCACGTGGCCGACAACGACGAGTGCATGGGGCGGCACGGATCCCAGGCCGTCGTCTGGCAGACCGCCATCAACCCCGTGGTGGCCATGGAGCTCATGGCGGACGGCGTCTGGTCGGGAGCCGGCGTCCTCGGGCCCGAGGCCTTCGATGCCGTGCCGTTCCTCGACCTCCTGCGCGACTCGGGCGAGGTCTGGGCCATGGAGGACCGCACCCCGCCGGCCCCCTGAACCGCCCGGTGCGGTGCGCGGGCCCCGATCAGGAGGATCCGGCGCGCAGTTCGTGCAGGCTGCCCGCGAGATGCTCGGTGAGGACCCGCACACCGTCATCGTCGCGCCCCTCGATCACGGCCGCGGCGAGACGCCGGTGCTCGGCGTCGAGATCCCGGCGTCCGGCCCGACCGGCCGTCGCGAGCATCTGGAAGCGCATCGACTGCTGCGCGTAGCGATCGATCGCGCTGAGCATGGGCCGGTTGGGACACCGGGACATGAGCACGGCGTGGAAGCCGCGGTGCGCCTCGAGCACGGTACCGACGTCTGCGGTCGCACCGAGGAAGTCGTCCAGCGATGCCCGCACCTCGGCGGCGAAGGTCGGATCGTCGCGACCGACACGGATGGACTGCCCGAGCGCCACCGGTTCGAGCGCGAGCCGCAACTCGTAGAGGTCCTCGGCGTCACGCCGGGTCGCGCTCGCCACCCGGGCACCACGCTGGGGTGGCCAGTCCACGAACCCCTCGGCTGCCAGTCGCCGCAACGCCTCGCGCAACGGGGTCGGACTCACTCCGTACCGTGCCGCGAGATCGGCGACGACCAGACGCGCTCCCGGGGCGAGCCGCCCGGCCAGGATCTCCCCGCGGAGGCGGGCGTCCACCCAGTCGGCTCTGGTCGGGGCGGGGATTGTCGCCATGGTCTATAGATTATAGATTCACGCGGCCGGCCCGGACCCCGGGCGGCCACGACCGGAACGGAGACCGCATGCGCATCGCCCGCTTCGACCACGAGGGCCGGACCCGGACCGGAGCCGTCCTGGGTGATGAGATCGCCGACCTCGGCGACCTCGACCCGGTCGACCTGCTCGTCGGGACCGTCACCGCCGACCTCGGGGCCGCACCGCGCCTCCCCCTCGGCTCCGTCCGGCTCCTCGCGCCGGTCGCCGCCCCCCGCAAGTTCCTCGCCATCGGACTCAACTACTCGGATCACTGCGCGGAGACCGGTCGCCCGGAACCCGACTTCCCGGTGTTCTTCAACAAGCAGGTCACCTGCATCATCGGCGACGGCGACGAGATCCACATCCCCCGTGCCTCGGCGATGGTGGACTACGAGGGCGAACTCGGCGTCGTCATCGGTCGGCGGTGCCGCCACGTGCCGGTCGAACGCGCGCTCGAGGTCGTCGCCGGGTACACCATCGTCGATGACGTGACCGTGCGCGACTGGCAACTGCGGGCGCCGACCATGACCATCGGGAAGTCCTTCGACACGCACGGACCGGTCGGACCGTGGATCGTCTCGCCGGACGAACTCCCGGACCCGTCGGAACTGCGCATCCGCACCGTCGTCAGCGGGGAGGTGCTCCAGGATGCGCCGACGAGCGGCATGATCTTCTCCGTCGCGGAGCAGATCGCCACCCTC
>JBEAXD010000268.1:0-3902 GCA_041159995.1 Actinomycetota bacterium
GCCCAGGGCGGCGTCTGGCGGCGGACCGCGACGATCGGGGCACCGGACGGTGGCGCCGATCCCGACTCGGCCGAGGCCCGAGCGGCCGAGGCCCGGGTCGGCGGGCGGACCGCCTCGCACCCGATCTCGGTGCGCGGGGCCGACGAGGTGCGGATCCGGGTCGCCGACGGATCGGTGTCGGATGTGCGCGTCGTGGCCGTGGCCCCGACGCTGCCGATCCGCGAGGTGCCGATGCGCCAGGGTGTCCTCGGTGGGAGCGCGGTCTCCCTGCTCATCGCCGGCGCGCTCGCGATCCCGCGGCGCCGCCTCATCGGTGCCCTCGGCATCGTGGTGATCGGCGGCGCAGGACTCGTCACGATCGCCGGCCCGGCCGAACCCGCCGAGGCGGGCGTGCCCTCGATCCCTCCGATCATCTCCCGCGCCCAGTGGGGCGCGGACGAGAACCTCCGGCTCACCGCATGCCCGGACGGACCCAGCTACGCGCCGCCACGCCTCGCCGTCGTCCACCACACCGACACCTCGAACGGCGACTCCCCGGCGCAGTCCTACGCGACCGTGCGCTCCATCTACACCTACTACGTGCAGGGACGCGGCTACTGCGACCACGGCTACAACTTCCTGATCGACCGGCACGGCCAGATCTTCGAGGGTCGGTTCGGCGGGACCGATCGCGGCGTGATCGGTGCACACGCGACCCAGTTCAACACCGGGACGATCGGCGTCGCGATGATCGGCACCTACACGACCTCGAGTCCACCCGCCGGCACGGTGTCGTCCCTCATCCGGCTCCTGCAGTGGAAGATGGCGATCCACGTGATGGACCCGAACGAGGCCGTCACGCGCAACGAGGTGGTCCTCGATCCGGTGATCGGACACCGGGACGCCGGCGCGATCTCGGGCGATCCGACCGCCTGCCCCGGGAACGCGGGCTACGCGATCCTCCCCGCGGTGCGGGCATGGCTCCGGGCGACGGTGCAGGTCGGGGTCCCGTGGTCGAGCGTCGAACTCGTCCGCCGGACGCCCGGCGCGGTGCGCATGGCGGGCTGGGCCCTCGATCCGGAGACCCGGGATCCGATCGATGTCCACACCTACGTCGATGCGGAGGGGACCCGCTCCGTCGCGGACCTCGAGCGGCCGGACGTCGGCGCGGCGTACCCGGATCGCGGCACCCGCCACGGTTTCGACATCACCGCCACCGTGCCCCCCGGCACGCACTCGGTGTGCAACTACGCGATCTCGATCGGCAAGGGTCGCAACGACCTCATGCGCTGCTTCACCACGAGTGGCCGACCGATCGGCAACTTCGAGGCGATCGGCCGGGAACCGGGCTGGATCGCCGTGGCGGGCTGGACCCTCGACCCCGATACCGCGGATCCGATCCTCCTCGACGTGTACGTCGACGGCCGGTACGTGCACACGACCGGTGCCGTGGCGCCCCGACCCGACATCGACGCGGCGTTCCCCGGCTACGGCGCGCCGCACGGCTTCTGGGCCCGGGTCCCGGTCACCCCAGGACTCCACACGGTCTGCGTGTACGGCATCAGCGCGCTCGCCGATCCCTCCACCCTGCTCGGCTGCCGCGTCGCCTAGGCCGACGGACCCGCGCAACCGCGCTGGCCACTCCGTGGACGCCGCGGCGTCGCACCGGTACCGTTCCCCGCACCGCAGAGTCCCGGGAGCACCGATGCGCAGGATCCTCGCCACCACCGTCGTCACCGCAGCGGCCACGCTCAGCCTCGCGATCGCACCGGTGGCCGCCATCGTCGACGGCGAGGTGGACGGCACGCTCCATCCCGGTGTCGGCATGGTCACGTTCCTCCGCGACGGAACCCCGTACCGATGCTCCGGCACGCTCGTCGCCCCGACCGTGGTCGTCACCGCTGCGCACTGCACGATCGGTGCGACCGGCGTGTTCGTCACGTTCGACCCCATCGGCGAACGCGCCCCGAACTCGCCGACGAACCCCGGGGACCCGGCTCGTTTCATCTCGGGGACCGCGTTCACGCACCCGGACTACGCCGGCAGCTACAAGTACGACGAGCTGAACGACATCGGCGTGGTCGTCCTCGACCGGTCGGCCGAGACGGTGTGGTCGGGCATCCCCCTCACGCCGCTGGCGCCGGCCGGTACCGCCGACCGGCTCCGGACGGGCAACGGCACAGCCGGCCAGACGCTGTTCACGACCGTCGGGTACGGCGTGTACTACGCCAAGCCGGACGGCGGACCGCAGAAGCCGACCGTGGTCTCCGACCGCGTGCGTCGTTACGCGACCGCACCGCTGCAGATGGTGAAGGGTGAGACGATCAAGGTGGCCGAGAACGGCGCGGACGCCCGAGGGACCGGTGGATCCTGCTTCGGCGACTCCGGCGGAGCGCTGCTGCTCGACGGTCGGCTCATCGGCGTCACCTCGTTCGGGGCGTCACAGTTCTGCATCGGCATGGGCGGCTACCAGCGGACGGATTCCGCTTCGGCGCGCACGTTCCTCAGCGGATTCGTGACCCTGCCCTGACCCCTCGAACGATCAGACCGAGCCGCGTCCGTGGATCGGTTCGCCACGCGAGCACAGCGCCCGCCACAACGCGCGGTACGACGGGTAGGTCATCGCCGGGGTGATGTAGCCCGCCCGCTCGAGCTCCGCGTGGTACCGGGGCAGGCTGCGCCAGGGCACCTGCATGTCGACGTGGTGGGCCAGGTGGTAGCCCGTGTTGTACGGGGCGAACCAGAACCGTGCGGTCACCGACTGTCGGACGTTGTGGGTCGTGAGACGCCGGTCGTCGCTCGCACCGAGCCCACCGTGCTCGCCGATCGATCGGAGTCGGTTGGCCACCCGCCAGCCGGTCATCCACGGCGCGAGCCAGAGCACCGGGTAGACGAACCAGCGACCGGTGATCGCCCAGGTCGACGTCCAGATCACCGCCTGCACGCCGATGATCGACCACGCGAGTCCACGGCGGGGACCGCGGAACGCCCCGCGCACCAACGGCTTGAGGTTCTTGTACCCCGAGACTCCGAGGGCATCACGGGTGAGGCGCCGGCGCAGGTCGCGCGGCTCGCACGGGTACCCCGAGTAGAACGCGATGTCCGGCTCCTCGGGGCCGAACTCCTGCCGGTGGTGCGCGAGGTGCGAGTGCCGGTAGAGCCCCATCGGCACGAACACCGGATACGCGATGAGCCACGTCCCGACGATGTCGTTGGCCCGCCGACCGGTGAACAGGGTCCGGTGCGCGGCCTCGTGCATGAGGATGGCGAAGCGGGCGAAGACCGGCGTCATGAGGACGAACGACGCGATCCACAGCGGCCACCATCCGATGGCGATCGGGAGTGTGACGAGCAGGGCGAACCACACCCACACCGTCGCCACACTGAGCGCATTGCGGACGTTCGGGATTCGGGCGAGTTCACCCCGCACCTCGGGACGGGCCACCCCGCTCGCACGCAACCGGTCGCTCGGGAACGGGTGCTCCAACCGCTCCGGATCGAGCATCATCGGCGTGCGGTCCACGCCGCCACGTTACCGACCCCGCGACCCCCCGCCGCTGGCGGTCGCCGGCAGGTTCGTGGTGGGATTGCCGACATGACCTGGCTCGAGGACATCACCACCCGGATCGCCGCGGCCCACGGCCTCGACCCGGCGAGCATCGGACTCGTCACCGGCGACGCGGACATCCTGCTCGACCTCGCGGGGATCGCCGCGCACTCCACCGGCGAACGCACGAACGCTCCACTCCTGTGCCACGTGCTCGGGCGAGCCCGCGCGCTCGGCGTACCCCTGGATGAACTCGAGCGGACCGTACGAAGTTTCGCGGCGGACGACTAGGAGACGGGCACGCCCTCGAAGCGGGCTGCGGTGACGCCGCGGCTCGCCAGTTCGGCGAGGAACGCCGTGGGCGCGACGACCGATG
>JBEAXD010000013.1:0-2792 GCA_041159995.1 Actinomycetota bacterium
ACCCAGGCGACCTGGTGGCAGACCAACCTCGACGCCTGGAAGGCGAAGGGGACGAAGGCGGGCGTGTTCTTCGCCTTCTGCAACTACGACCGCAACACGACCGACCTCTTCGGGTACTACGGCCTGCGCCGCGGCGACGGCACCCCGAAGCCGGCGTTCAGCATCTTCGCAGCCCGCAACGGTCGAGCCTGACCGACAGCCCTCCCGCCCCGACGGGACGAACGAGCGGCCCCGGACCCGACCCGGGGCCGCTCGTCGCGTTCGGGGACGGAACGGACGATCGTCACGACCCGGGGTGGAACGGACCCGTCCCCGACGGCGTCGACGCCGCGTGGCAGGCTGTCGATCCCTGAAGATTGTCTGACGAAAGGCGAGGCCGTATGACGCTCGGCGCTTGGCAGGTCGGTGAGGTCGTGTTCGCGATGCTCTGGTTCACCTGTTTCTTCATCTGGATCTGGCTGTTCATCTCCGTGGCGGCGGACATCTTCCGCAGCCACGACATGGGCGGGGTGGCGAAGGCGATCTGGCTCGTCTTCGTGATCTTCCTGCCGCTGCTCGGCGTGCTGATCTACCTCATCGCCCGTGGCGGGAAGATGGCCCAGCACAACATCGAGGCGGCCAAGGCCCAGGACGCGGCGATGAAGGACTACATCCGCCAGGCGGCTGGCGGCGGCACCGCCGATGAGCTCGAGCGGCTCGCCGGGCTCAAGGACAAGGGTGTGATCAGCCAGGCCGAGTTCGACGCCCAGAAGGCGAAGCTCCTCGGCTGATCCGCCGGATCGGTCCGTCGACGTCGGCGCCGTCGCCCTCCGGGGCGACGGCGCCCGTCGCGTCCGGACCGCACCGGCGCCCCGAGGCGGTCGGGTCGCGCAGTCGGGGACTTCGGGCCCTTGCCGCGTGGGCGCCCCGGGCACCACACTCCTGCTCCGCACGCGACCGGGTGGCTCGGATGAGCCGTTCCGTCCGTGATCGAGCCGCCGAGCACGGGAGACCGCATGGAACCCACCATCGAGATCGACGTCACGGTCGTCACGAAGGGACGCGTCGACGCCGACGCGGTCGACTACGCACGGCGCAAGATCGACAAGACGCTGCGCCATGGTGCGACGCCGGCCCGCCGTGCGGTCGTGCACCTCACCCACGAGCCCGACCCGGCCCGGGATCGACCCTTCATCGCCGAGGCGACGATCGACCGGGACGGCGAGGCGATCCGGGCCCACGTCGGCGGCGACGCGATGCTCGAGGCGATCGATCTCCTCGACGACCGGCTCCGGCGGCGGATCGACGAGTCCGAGAGCCGCAAGCGCGCACTCATCATGCGGCACCGCGACGACGGTCCGGGGGAGTGGCGACACGGTTCGGTGCCGGCGGAGCGCCCGCAGCACTTCGTGCGCCCGGTGGATGAACGCGAGATCATTCGGCACAAGTCCTTCACGGTCGCGCAGCAGACGATCGACGAGGCCGTGTTCGACCTCGAGACGCTGGATCACGACTTCTTCCTGTTCCGGGACGAGCGGACCGGGGCCGACGCGGTGGTGTGGCGCCTCGACGGGCACTACGCGCTCATCGAGTCGGACGGTTCGGCGCCCGCCCCCGACACCGTCGCCGAGGTGGAGGTCCGACCGATCCCGGTGCCGACCATCTCCGTCGAGGCGGCCGAGGAGATCCTCGACGGCGAGGACGTTCCCTTCGTGTTCTTCGTCAACGAGGAGACCGGGCGCGGCAACGTCGTCTACTGGCGCTACGACGGGCACTACGGGCTCATCGAACCGGCGGGCTGAGCGCCGTCGGGGCGTCGGTCACGCCGGGGTTAGCCTCACGGCGTGTCGCGCCCGACCGGCAACGTCCTGCTCATCACGCTCGACCAGTGGCGGGCCGAGTGCCTGAGCGCGCTCGGCCACCCGGCCGTCCGTACCCCGAACCTGGACCGCCTCGTGGCCGAGGGCACGCTGTTCACGCAGCACTTCGCCCAGGCGGTGCCCTGCGGACCGAGCCGGGCGTCGCTGCACACCGGGCTGTACGCGATGACCCACCGCTCGATCCTCAACGGCACGCCGCTCGACGACCGGTTCACGAACCTCGCCCGGGAGGCCCGTGCTCTCGGGTACGACCCGGTGCTGTTCGGGTACACGGACACGAGTCCGGATCCGCGCGTGCTCGAACCCGACGATCCCCGCGTGCGCTCCTACGAGGGCGTACTGCCGGGGTACCGGGCCGTGCTCGACATGCCGGAGCACGCCGAGCCCTGGCGGGTCTGGCTGCGCGGGCTCGGGTACGACCTCCCCGACGGGGTCGAGGCGCACCGGCCGATCGACGACGGGGCGCGCAGCCCGGCGGCGTACCGGGCCGAGCACTCGGAGGCCGCCTTCCTCACCGGTGAGGTCCTCGCATACCTCGATGCGGTGGGTGACGCGCCGTGGTTCGTCCACGCCACGTACCTCCGTCCGCACCCGCCCTACTGCGCGCCCGAGCCGTACAACACGCTCATCGACCCGGCCGACGTGCCGCTGCCCCATGCGCACCCGACGATCGAGGCCGAGATGGCGGTCAGTCCGATCATCGCCGGGGCCCTCACCATGGACTGGGTGCGCGCGCCCGAGGGCGAGACGGCGATCCGGGAGCTGCGGGCCACCTACTACGGCATGCTGGCCGAGGTCGACGCCCAGGTGGGCCGACTGCTCGACGGCCTGCGCGGTCGCAGCGACTGGGACCGGACCCTGGTGATCGTGACCTCGGATCACGGCGACGAGCTCGGCGACCACCACCTCACCCAGAAGCTCGGCTTCTACGAC
>JBEAXD010000209.1:0-2577 GCA_041159995.1 Actinomycetota bacterium
GAGGCCGCCGATGTCCGTTAGGCCGAAGGTGCTCATCGTCGACGACGAACCCGATGTGCTGCTCTCGCTGCGCGTCATCCTCGAGGCCGCCGGCTTCGAACCGTCGCTGGCGGCCGATGGGGAGACGGCGCTCCGGCGCATCGACGAGGAGCACCCGGACGTGGTCCTCCTCGACATCATGATGCCGGTGCTCGACGGGTGGTTCGTGCTGTCCGAGGTCGGGATGCGGCCCCGGCGGCCGCGCATCATCGTGTGCTCGGCCAAGACCGCAGCGGCCGACCAGGATCGGGCCCGGGATCTCGGGGCCGACCGGTACGTCACGAAGCCGTACGCCCCGGATCACCTCGTCGAGCAGATCCGCGAGGTCCTCGCGATCCCCGAACCCCGGGTACGGGTCTAGGCGCCGACCGGGTGACCCGCCCGTTGTGGCGGATGTGGTTAGTGTGACTCGAGTGGGGTATCCGCGATTCCCGGTCGTGGAGCCGCGAGACTCCCACCTTGCCAGCGGGGGTTCCCGTCGGGCAGAGTGACACGTCTGTAATTACATCGGCGTCGAGAGCGAGGGGGACGGCCGGTGCGCGAGGTATCCATGATCACGCAGTTGGTGAACGCCGCGGACGGTACGGATCGTCGTTGGCAGGAGCGCGCCAATTGCCTGGGCGTCGACCCGGATCTCTTCTTCCCGGAGCGCGGCGCGTCCACCCGTGAGGCCAAGGCCGTCTGCGGGGGGTGCGAGGTGAAGGCCGACTGCCTCGAGTACGCGCTCGACAACGGCGAGAAGTTCGGCATCTGGGGCGGACTCTCCGAGCGGGAGCGTCGTCGCCTCCGGCGTCAGCGGGCCCTGGCCCGTCGCGCCGCCGCCTCCGCGGTCTGACCGACGCGCCGTCCGGCGCCGTCACGATCCCGTCAGCGCAGGCCCGACGTTCCGTCGCGCCCGCGTGCGGCCACCGCGTGCTCGACCGTGTGCGCTTCGGTGATGCCGCTGCTCTCGAGGAACCGGGGGCTGCAGGCGTCCCGCGCCGCGGCCGGGACCAGCCCGACGAGTTCGATGCGCCCCGGCCGTCCGCCGGCCGCACCGACCCGTCGCTCCGCCTCGGTGCACGCCGCCTCGATGCCCGTGCGGTCGAGGTCGACGAGGTTCATGCTCACCTGCGTCCGCCCGAGCTCGGGCAGGGCCAGGCCCAGCGCCCGTACCCCCGGCAGCCCGCCGTCGCGCTCCCGCACCTCGTGTGCGACCCGGCGCACGAGCGCGAGGTCGGTCCCCTCGACCTCCACGTTGATGGCGACGAGTGGCGGCCGCGCCCCGACCGCCACCGCGCCGAGCCGGGGATGCGGGGCGTCCCGTCCGAGGTCGGGCGCCCGCTCGACGAAGGCGTCGCGCCGGGCGTCGGGGAGCGTGCGCCCCTGCGGATCGGCCGCGCCGTAGAGGAACACCGGCACCCCGTGGGTGGCGACGATCCACTCGGCGTAGGCGAGCGCTGCATCGACCGCGGTACCGGGGGCGGTGGGCGCGAGGGCGACGAACGGCACGACGTCGATCGCACCGAGGCGCGGGTGCACCCCGTCGTGGTGGGTGAGGTCGAGGAGCGTGACCGCGGCGTCGGTGAGCGCGCGGGCCGCGGCGGGTGCATCGGACTCGGCCGTTCCGCAGAGCGTGAGCACGCTGCGGTGGTGGTCCGCGTCGGTGTGCACGTCGAGCAGCGCGTCGCCGCAGGCCGCCGCGATCGCGGCCACGACCGTGAGGTCGCGGCCCTCGGAGATGTTGACGACGCACTCGAGCACGGACGCGAGGCTACGGCGCCGCGGCGGCCGCGAGGATCGCTGACGTAGGCTCGCCGGCGTGCGCATCGGATTCGCTCTTCCCCAGCACGACTTCTCGATCGCGGGCGAATCGCCGATCACCTACGCCACCCTCCGGGACTCGGCTCGCCATGCGGCGGCGGTCGGTGTCGACTCGCTCTGGCTCGCGGACCACCTGGTGTGGGATGTGGCCAAGTACGGCGGTCCCACCGAGCCGGGCGGCATGTTCGAACCGATCGTCACCCTCGGTGCCCTCGCCCGTGACGTCCCCGACGTGCGGCTCGGCACCCTCGTGCTCCTCGAGGCGCTGCGTCCGGCGACCCTGCTCGCCAAGAGCGTGGCGACGCTCGATCGGATGAGCGGTGGCCGCATCGACATCGGCCTGGGTGCCGGCTGGTACGAGCCCGACTACACGGGCATCGGCATGGCGATGCCCCGGCCGGGTGAACGCCTCGCTCGACTCGCCGAGTGCGTGCAGGTGCTGCGGGGCCTCCTCGGTCCCACCGGTGGTCCGCTCTCGTTCGACGGGCGGTTCCACCGGGCCGACGGTGCCCGCGTGCTCCCGGCCGCCGTGCAGTCGCCCAACCCGCCGGTCTTCGTCGGCGGGAAGGGTGATCGTCTCCTCGCGCTCGTGGCGGCCCACGCCGACGGGTGGAACACCTGCTGGCAGTGGACGCCCGACGCCTACGCGGAGCGACTCGCGGTCCTCGAGCGCGCCTGCGAGGCGGTGGGTCGCGATCCGGCCTCGGTCTGGCGCAGCCTCGGGCTGTACACCCT
>JBEAXD010000187.1:0-5154 GCA_041159995.1 Actinomycetota bacterium
CGCGTGGCGCGCGAACGGGCCGCCGCGCGTGCTGAGCGGGTCGCGGCGATGGCGGGCGGCGCGGTCGGCGCCGCGGTGGTCGACGACGATCCGACCCCGGCCGACGACGGCCCTGAGTTCCCGCCCGCGCTCGACCTGCTCGCGCCGATCGCCGGGGTGGTCGCGCTCCTCGCGTGCGCTGCGACCCTCGGTGGTCCGTACGCGCTCAGCGCCTACCGGCTCGTGGTCGGCGCGGCCTTCCTCGGCGTGCTCACCGACGCGATGCTCCTCGGGCACTGGTACCTGACCCAACCCGGTCTGCCTCGTGCGCCGATCCGCGAACTCGTGCGCAGCGCCGCGCCGATCTGGGTGCTGGAGGTGATCGGTCTGCTGTGGCCGGTCGGGATGATCTCCGTGCTCACCGGTTCGATCAGCGACGGCTACGGCGGGATCCTCGCCTGGATGTGGGCGATCTCGGCGGCGTCGACCGGGGTGCTGATCCTCGTGACCTGGCTCGCGCTCAAGGAGCGGTCCTACTCCGCGGTGATGGCGGCCACCGGCCTGCTGTACCTCGCGATCCTCACCGGGTTCGGCACCGATGTGCTGGCCCGGGCCCTGCTCGCGCCCTGATGCCGCCCCTCACGGGTGGTCCCCGGCTCGGTCGCTAGCCTGACCCTCCGATGAGCCAGGTCCGCGAGTACGTCGAGAGGCGTGAACTCCTCACCAACCTCGTGCTCCGGGAGCTCCGGAGCCGGTACAAGCGTTCCACCCTCGGGTGGACCTGGTCCCTGCTCAACCCGCTGTCCTCGGTCCTCATCTACTGGGCCGTCTTCGGGGTGTTCCTCGAGGTCGACCCGCCGGTGGGGGATCCGAGTGGGCAGGACAACTTCGTCCTGTTCCTGCTGTGCGCGCTCATCCCGTGGAACTTCTTCTCGAACGGGGTGATGCAGTCGATCGAGTCCCTCGTGGTGAACGCCGGCCTCATCCGCAAGGTGTACTTCCCGCGGGAGCTGCTCGTCGCGTCGACCGTCGGTGGCCTGCTCGTGACCTTCCTCATCGAGCTCGGCGTCGTGATCGTGATCCTGCTCGCCGCGGGCAACATGGTGCTGCCGTGGATCCCGGTCATCCTCGTGCTCGTGGCCCTGCAGACCCTGATGGTGGTCGGGATCGGTCTCCTCCTCAGCGCGGCGAACGTGTACTTCCGTGACGTCCGACACTTCATCACGCTGATCATGCCGGTGCTCTTCTACTCGACGCCGATCGTGTACCCGATCACGACGGTGCCCGAGACCTGGCGGATCGCGGGCCGGTCGATCCCCTTGCGCGACATCTACGGCTACAACCCATTGGTCCGCCTCGTCACCGCGTACCGCGACGCGATGTACTCGTTGCGCATGCCCGCATGGGACACGCTCCTCTACATCGCGGTGTGGGCGATCGGGCTCCTGCTGATAGGGCAGTGGGTGTTCAACCGACTCGACCACCGGCTCGCCGAGGAGGTCTGAGGGTGTCCGCGGCGATCACGATCGATCACGTCACCAAGAAGTACCGGCTGTACCACGAGCGCAACCAGTCGGTGAAGGCCGCGATCATGCGGGGGCGCCGCGCTCGCTACGAAGAGTTCCTCGCGCTCGACGACGTGTCGTTCGAGATCCGGGAGGGCATCGCCTACGGACTGATCGGCGAGAACGGATCCGGCAAGTCGACCATGCTCAAGTGCATCGCGCGGATCCTGCGCACCGATGCCGGTTCGATCACGACCCGCGGCAAGCTGTCCGCACTGCTCGAGCTCGGGGCCGGGTTCCATCCGGAGTTGTCGGGCCGGGAGAACGTCTACCTCAACGGCGCGATCCTCGGTCTGTCCCGCCGGGAGATCGACCAGCGGTTCGACGCCATCGTCGACTTCTCGGGGATCGAGCAGTTCATCGACGCCCCGGTCAAGAACTACTCCTCGGGCATGTACGTGCGACTCGGCTTCGCCGTTGCGATCAACGTGGATCCCGAGATCCTGCTCATCGACGAGGTGCTCGCCGTCGGCGACCAGGAGTTCCAGAACAAGTGCACCGACAAGATCGCGTCGATGCGACGGGAGGGGCGCACCATCGTCGTCGTGTCCCACGCGCTGCCGTCCGTGCGGGCACTGTGTGACGAGGTCGCGCTGCTCGAGCACGGTCGCCTCATCCGGACCGGTCCGGCCGAGGAGGTCATCGACCACTACCTCACCGAGATCCTCTCCATCGACCCGGCCGAACTCGGCATCCCCCGTCGCGCGACCGGTGAGATCCATCTCGACGGGGTCGAGATCATCGGGGCCGACGGCCGCCCGCTCCCGGAGCCGACGATCGGCGACGCGGTGACCCTGCGGTTCCACTTCACCGCGCGCGAACGGGTGGTGGAGCCGGTCTTCGGGATGTCCTTCACGAGCAGCGACGGTGTGCTCGTCACCGGCTCCAACACGATGGCCAGCGGTATCCGCATGGTGGTCGAACCCGGTCCCGGTCACCTCGACCTCGAGATCCCGCGCCTGCTCGTCGCGCCGGGGAGGTACCACATCACCGGAACGGTGTACGACCGTGAGCACACGACGCCGATCCACGAGGTCGGCGATCTGCACGCGTTCCACGTGGCCGAGGGGACGTTGCGCACGGCGGGCATCACCTCGCTCGGCGGCACGTGGCGCGCCGACGCGTGAGCCGGGTCGCGATCCTCACCGGCGAGGTCGTCGGCCCGCAGCTCGCCGGCCCGGCCATCCGTGCGCTCGCGATGGCCGATGCCCTCGCCGCCGAGCACGAGGTCACCGTGCTCGCCGCCTCGGTCGCCGGTCCGAAGCCGGAGGCGTACGCACTCGCGGAACTGTCGGAGGCCGCTTGCGCGCGAGCGGCCGGTGCGGACGTGCTCGTCGTCCAGGGCGACCTGCTCGATCGGTACCCGGTGCTCGGTCGGTCGCCGGCCTGCGTGGTCGCGGATCTCTACGACCCGTACCACCTCGAGGCCCTCGAACAGTCGGCGCACCTGCCGCCCGAGCGCCGACGGGCGACGATCGCAGCGTCGGTCGCCGCGATCGGCACCCTGCTCGCCCGCGGGGATGTGTTCCTGTGTGCGGGTGGTCACCAGCACGACCTCTGGATCGGCGCGCTCGCCTCGGCCGGGCGGATCAACGAGTTCACCTACGCGGCCTCGCCCGACCTCTCGGCACTGCTGCTCGACGTGCCGTTCGGGATCGCATCGACGCCGCCGGTGGCATCCGGCGTCCCCGTGCTGCGCGGTGTCGAACCGGGTATCGGTGAGGAGACCCTCGTCCTCTGGTGGGGCGGCGGCATCCATCCGTGGTTCGACCCGCGCACGGTCATCGACGCGACCGTCCGGCTCGCGGGCGAGGGCCTCCCGGTGCGGCTGGTCCTGGCCGGGGCTCGGCATCCGAACCCCGATGTCGGGGAGACACCGGCGGTGCGCGCCGCCCGCGAGCACGTGCGCGCGAGCGGGGCCGATGAGGTCGTGCGGTTCCTCGATTGGGTGCCGTTCGCCGAGCGGGGCGCCCACCTCCTCGAGGCCGACGTCATGGTGAGCGCCCACCGGGCGCACGTCGAGACCCGGTACTCGTACCGCACCCGGCTGCTCGACGGCCTGTGGGCGGGTCGACCGACGGTCGCGACCTCGGGCGACGTGCTCATGGACGCGATCGCTGCGGCCGGTGCCGGTGCCGCGGTGGCACCGGGTGACGTCGACGGGTTCGCGGACGCGTTGCGCACCTACCTCGACCGGGCGGCGCGGGACCGCGCCGGAGCAGCGGCGACGGCACTCGGTTCGGTCCACCGGTGGGACGCGGTGCTCGCCCCGCTCCTCGCGTACTGCCGGCACCCGCATCCGGCTCCGGACGCCGGGATCGATCGCAGCCCTCCGGCGCGGCCGAGCGCAGCGCGGCGGGTGGTCGGCGGACTCGCCCGTCGGATCGGCGGGCGCTGATTCAGCCGAACGGCAGGGTCCGGGCCGCGCCGAGCAGGGCCCGGGTGCGGGCCCCCACGTATCCGAGTCGCGGGCGCGCGCCGTGCAGTGCCGGGGCGACGGCGTCGCGGCGGAGGTACCCGCCGGTCGCAGCCACGGCGCGGGTCCAGGCCCGGGCCGCGGGGCCGAGTCCGGCGTGGCGGCGCAGCACCGTGATGCGGTTGCGCTCCTTGCGACGTTCCTTCTCGGCCCATCCGAGCCCGCTGGAGGCGGCGTGCACGTGGTGGACCACCGCGGTCGGCACGTACGTGTAGCGCCAACCGAGCGTGCGGCCGCGCCACGCGAGGTCGAGGTCCTCGTAGTAGAGGAAGAACGACTCGTCGAAGCGACCGACCTCCTCGAGGTACCGGGCGCGCAGCAGCACCGCACCTCCGCACCACGCGAACACGTCGCCGGGCGTGTCGAAGCGGCCGTCGTCGGGCTCGAGCCAACCCCGATCGACGCCGAACCCGTCCGGGGTCACCTCGACGCCGGTGCTGTGGACGATCCGCATGGACGGCCCGTCGAGCGCCACCCGCGACCAGGCGGGTTCGGGGCCCGCGACCACGACCGTCTCGGCGTCACCGGCGCGCGCGGTGATCGCCCGACCCTCGGGCGCGTCGAGGAGGAGTTCGACCGACGTCACGGCGTCGTCCGGCGCCGGCACGAGGAGGGTGGCGTCACCGTCGGTCCAGATGGCCGTGCGCCCACCCGGTGCGACCTCCGGGCCCCAGGTGCCGCGCGGGGCGCGCAGGTCACGCCACACGTCGAGGCCCCCGACCCGCGCGCCGGCGACCCGGACCCCGAGGGCCCGGCGATCGCCGCGGCCCGGCGCGTACGCCTCGGACCGGAGGGAGAGTTCCCGGAACGTCGAGGCGAGGAGGATCTTGGGCTGAGCGGCGCCGAGCGCCGGATCGTGCTCGAGTGCCGTGGCGAGCGGAGCGAGCCAGTCGGGATCGACCGTCACGTCGTCGTTGATGAGGGCGACCGCGTCGACGTCCCGGAGATCACCCATCCCGAGGTTGCACCCACCGCCGAACCCCAGGTTGACCGGGCTCTCGATGATCCGGACTCCAGGCATCTCCGTCCGGACGGTCGCGGTGACCGGGGCGGTGGACGCGTTGTCGACCAGGATCAGGTCGAGATCGGCCGCGGGCCACTCGGTGGTGAGGAGCGAGCGGAGGCACGCGAGGG
>JBEAXD010000197.1:0-5727 GCA_041159995.1 Actinomycetota bacterium
ACCGACGACCCCCGCCTCCGCGACCCCGAGTTCGCCGCCGAGCAGGCCTTCCTCGACCGCGTCTACGCGCGCCTCGACGGCATGCGGCGTTCGGCCACCCGGGTGGCCGAGGCCTACGGCGACGTCGGACGTGGCGGGACGCACCAGGCCCGGCTCGAGCGGGACATCGCGGTCGAGACCACCCAGCGTCGGCTCGCGGTCCTCGACATCGGGTCCGCACCGCTCGCGTTCGGACGCCTCGACCGTGAGGTCGGCGGCGCACCGCTCTACGTCGGGCGACTGGCGGTCGACGACGACGCGGGCGATCCGCTCGTCATCGACTGGCGTGCACCGGTCGCCGAACCCTTCTACCGGGCGACGCCGATCGACCCCATGGGAGTCCTTCGGCGGCGGCACCTCATGACCCGTAACGGTCGGGAGCTCGTGGGCCTCGACGACGAGGTGTTCGACCCCGAGCGGGCCGACGAACTCGGCCTCACGGTCAAGGGTGAGGGTGCGCTCATCCGTGCGCTCGAGCGGGAGCGCACCGGCCGGATGGCCGACATCGTCGCGACGATCCAGGCCGAGCAGGACGCGGCCGTCCGCGCCGACCTCGCCGGGGTCCTCGTGGTCTCGGGCGGTCCGGGCACGGGCAAGACCGCGGTCGCGCTCCACCGCGCCGCCTACCTCCTCTACACGTACCGGCGCCGACTCGCGAACAGCGGCGTGCTCGTCGTCGGTCCGTCCTCGGTGTTCCTGCGCTACATCGAGCAGGTGCTGCCCTCGCTCGGGGAGCACGAGGTGCAACTGGCCACGATCCAGGGGCTCAAGCCCTCGATCGACACCGGCCACGCCGAGCCGTCCGCCACTGCGGCGCTCAAGGGTGATCCGCGCATGGCGACGGTGCTTCGGCGGGCGCTCGCCGATCGGGAGCGCCCGCCCCGTCGTGACGTCCTCGTGCGCGTCGACGGCCTCGAGCTGTGGATCCGTCGCGGCAAGGTGGCCGCGATCCTCGAGCGGGTGCAACGACGACGTGGGCCGCACAACGGCAAGCGGCGCACCGTCGAGCGTTCCCTGCTCGACCACCTCCTGGCGCGCTACAAGGCGGCGCTCGTCGACGCCCACGACGGTGTCCTCGGCGCACACCACGATGACGACCTCGACGGGGCGGTCCACGACGCGGCGGTGGCCGCGGCGCTCGCCCGCGGCGAACAGCCGCCGCCCGAGTGGGAGGCCGAGATCCGCGGTCGCCTCCGCCGGTTGCCGGAGGTGCGTGCGGTGCTCGACCGATGCTGGCCGGTGCTCTCGGGGGCGGAACTCGTCCACGATCTCTTCTCGTTCGCCCCGCTCGTCGAGCACGCGGCCCGCGGCGTGCTGACCGACGACGAGGCCGCACGCCTCGTGCGGCCCCGCGCCGCCTCGCCGCGAGAGGTGCCGTGGACCGAGGCCGACGTGGCGCTCATCGATGAGGCGGACGCGCTCGTCGGACCGGTCGAGCTGGCCCGGCCGCGCCGGGCCCGGGGGCGCAGCGCCGAGGAGCGCGAACTGCTCGCCGCCGCGTCGCGGGTCATCGACGACCACGGCCTCGGCGCGTACACGAGTGCGGCGGACGTCGTGGCCCGGTACCACGGCGGGAGCGGCGGGGGTGGGGGCGATGAGGTCCCCGAACTGCGGACCTTCGGTCACATCGTGGTGGACGAGGCCCAGGACCTCACGCCGATGCAGTGGCGCATGCTGGCCCGCCGTGCGCCGAACGGTTCCCTCACCCTCGTGGGCGACTTCGGCCAGGCCAGCCGTCCGGGTGCGGCAGGGGGTTGGGACGAGGTCCTGGCCCTCCTCCCGCAGCGTCAGGATCCGACGCACGTGACGCTCACGGTCAACTACCGCACACCGGCCGAGATCATGGACCTCGCGAATCGGTTGCTCGCGGTCGTGGCGCCCGGCGTGGAGCCGACGCGGGCCGTGCGCGAGACCGGCGACCTGCCCCGGCTCGTGGAGACCGGGGATCCGCTCGGCCTTGCGATCGCCGAGGCGCGGGACGCCGCCGGCCGTGGGGGATCGGTCGCGGTGATCGCCCCCGAGCCGATGCGGGCCACCATCGCCGCCGAGCTCGCCGACCTCGGTGCGCTCCACGACGTCCCCGAGGTCCTCGACGCCCCGATCGCGGTCGTCGACCCGACGGCGGCCAAGGGTCTCGAGTTCGATCACGTGGTGGTCGTCGAGCCCACCGACCTCGTCGAGCCCGGCATCCCCGGCCTGCGGCTCCTCTACGTGACGCTGAGCCGTGCGACCCGTACCCTCACCGTGGTGCACGCCGGACCACTGCCCGCCCCACTCGCATCACCCCGAACCCACCACTGAGGAGACCGATGGCCACCACCGAGCAGGACCTCCGGGCGAGCGACGTGGCCTGGGACCTCGAGCCGCTCGTCGACGGTCGTGGCGAACCGGGGGTCGACGCGCTGCTCGACGAGGCGGCGAGCCTCATCGACCGCATCGTCGCCCGTCGCGGCACGATCGGGGGTCTCGACGCCACGGGCCTCGCGTCGCTCATGCGCGACGTCGCCGCGGTGCACGACCGCATCGGGCGAGCCGGTTCGTACGCGGGACTGCGCTTCGCGGTCGACACCGCCGACGCAGGGCGGGGTGCCCTCATGCAGCGGGTCGAGGCGCGCAGCGGGGTGCTGGCGTCCGACCTGGTGTTCCTCGACCTCGAGTGGATCGAGGTCGAGGACGCCCGGGCCGAGGAGCTCCTCGCCGACCCGAGGCTGTCGTTCTGCGCGCACCACCTCCGGACGGTACGCAGTTCCAAGCCCCACCGGCTGGGTGAGGAGGCCGAGCAGGTCGACATCCAGCGCTCGCTCACGGGTGTGAGTGCGTGGGGTCGGCTCTTCGACGAGCTCACCTCGGCGACCCGGGTGGAGCTCGACGGCGAGGTCGCCCCGCTCGAACTCGCACTCTCGCGACTCTCCAATCCGGACCGCTCCGTGCGGGCGGCCGCGGCGGCCGCGGTGACCGAGGGCCTCGAGCCCGGTCTGCGGACGCGGGCCTTCGTGTTCAACACCGTGCTCGCGGATGCGGCGACCACGGATCGTCTCCGCGCCTTCCCGACCTGGATCTCCTCGCGCAACCTCGCGAACGAGGCGTCCGACGCCAGCGTCGCCGCCCTCGTCGCCGCGGTCGTGGCCCGCTACGACATCCCGCAGCGCTGGTACGCGCTCAAGGCGCAGCTGCTCGGGGTCGAGCGGCTCGCCGACTACGACCGGTCGGCCTCCGTCGCCGCCTCCGAGACCCAGTTCGGTTGGACCGAGGCCCGTGACCTCGTGCTCGACGCCTACGCGTCCTACTCGCCCGAACTCGCATCGGTCGCGCGTCGGTTCTTCGACGAGGGGTGGATCGACGCGCCGATGCGACCGGCGAAGCGGCCCGGCGCGTTCTGCGCGTACACGGTGCCCGAGGTGCACCCGTTCCTGCTCCTCAACTGGACCTCCACCCGGCGGGACGTGCTGACGCTGGCGCACGAGCTCGGGCACGGATTGCACGCGCACCTCGCCCGCGAGCAGGGGATCTTCCACCAGAGCACGCCCCTCACCCTCGCGGAGACGGCCTCGGTGTTCGGTGAGACCGTCACCTTCGGCCGGATCCTCGCCGGCACGACGGACCCGGCCGATCGCCTCGCGCTCCTCGCCGAGAACCTCGACGGTCAGATCGCCACCGTGTTCCGGCAGGTCGCGATGAACCGGTTCGAGGATGCCGTTCACACCCACCACCGTGAGCACGGTGAGCTCTCCATCGAGGAGTTCGGCGAGCACTGGCAGGCGACCCAGACCGCGATGCTCGGCCCGGCGGTCGAGGTCACCGAGGGCTACCGGACCTGGTGGTCCTACATCCCGCACTTCATCCACACGCCCGGGTACGTCTACGCGTACGCCTACGGGCAACTGCTGGCCCTCAGTGTCTACCGGCGCTACCAGGAGCGGGGGGAGGCCTTCGTCCCGGCCTACCTGGACCTGCTCGCCCGTGGCGGCTCGATGGCCCCCGAGGCCCTCGGCCGGCTCGTGGACTGCGACCTCGCCGACCCGGAGTTCTGGGACGGCGGCCTCGCCATCATCGGGGAGACGCTGGACCTCGCCGAGCAGGCGGCCCGGGACGCGCAGCGCCTCTGAACGGCCGGGCTCAGAATCGGCCCAGTTCGGTGGCGAGCAGGTCGAGCCCGAGCGGGCCGAGGTCGAGCGCGAACGCGTGCCAGGCCCGCAGGTCGAAGTCGGCACCGTGCCGGCGGCGGGCGTCGGCCCGGGCCTCGAGCCACACGCGTTCGCCGATCTTGTAGGAGATCGCCTGGCCGGGGAGTCCGAGGTACCGGTCGACCTCGAACCGCACGAGGTGGTCGGGGAGCCGGGCCCGGTCGAACGCGAACTGCAGGCCCAGATCCGGGGTCCAGACGGAGCCGCCGATGTCCGGCTCGTCCTCGGGGACGCGCAGGCGCAGGTGCATCCCGATGTCGATCACGACGCGCACCGCTCGCAACGCGTGGGCGCGCAGCATCCCGAGTTCGTACGCCGGTTCGTCGAGGTACCCGAGTTCTCCCATGAGCCGTTCGGCGTAGAGGGCCCAGCCCTCCCCGTGGCCCGAGTTCCACCCGATCGTGCGCTGGAAGCGCGTGAGCGTGTCGCCGAGGTGGGTGAGGAGTGCGCACTGCAGGTGGTGGCCCGGGACGCCCTCGTGGTAGCAGGTCGACACCTCGCCCCAGATCGGGAAGCGCGTCTGACCCTGGGTCGGGTACCAGGTGCGTCCGGGGCGGCTGAAGTCCTCCGACGGCGGCGTGTAGTACATCGACGCGCCACCGCCCGGCGGAGCGAGCATGGCCTCGACCCGCCGGACCGGCGGCGGGATGTCGAAGTGGGCGCCGTCGAGGTCGGCGACGGAGCGGTCCAGCAGGTCCTGGAGCCAGGCGCGGAACGCGTCCTCGCCCTCGACGGCGAGCGCGGGGTCCCGGTCGAGGTGGGCCATCGTGGCGTCGATCGACCCGCCGGGCAGGATGCGATCGCACACCGCGCGCATCGCGGTCTCGATCCGTCGGAGTTCGTGCCAGCCCCACTCGTAGGTCGCGACGAGGTCGAGGTCGGTTCCGTTGAAGTACCGGGCCCACGCCGCGTACCGGTCCGGCCCGACCGCATCCTGCTCGGTCGTGTGCGGCAGGTACGACCGGTCGAGGTGGTCGACCGCATCCGCGAGCGAGCGTGTCGCGGCCTCGGCCGCTCGCTCGAGCCGATTCCGCAGCGCGGGCGGCGTGGTACCCCCGGCGAGGCCGGGGGCGACGTACGCCGCGAAGAACGGACGCGATCCGTCGGCCCCGGACCATGCGGCGAGCTGGGACCGGACACCGAGGGCCTGACGTCGGGCGACGACCAGTCCGGACGCGACGCCGACGTCGAGGGTGCGCAGCGCCGACTCGATGGACGCCGGTACCGCGGTGAGGCGCGCGGCGATGCGTTCCCAGTCCTCCACCGTGTCCCGGTCCATGAGGTCGAACACCTGACGGGTGTCCTGGAGCGGTCCACCGAGCACGTTCATCGCCCGGAACGACTCGCCGAGCTCCGACAGCGCGAGACCGGTGCGGAGTCGCTCCTCGAGGTACGCGGCGGCGAGGCGATCCCGGTCGCCCGTCGGGGTGGCGGCGGCGAGGTCGCGCAGGGTCGCCCGGACCAGATCCTCGCGGGCGCCGATGGCCTCGGGGGAGTGGTCGGT
>JBEAXD010000217.1:0-17426 GCA_041159995.1 Actinomycetota bacterium
GCGGTGCGGTCCGCAGGTCGAAGGTCATCGCGGAACGCGCCACCGACATCGGCGAGGAGACGATCACGAGGTCGGGACGCAGCCCCAGGACGAGGTCGGCGTTCGTGGCCGAGTAGGCGGCGCCGTCCACGTAGTGGTGCCCGCCGATCTCGACGGGGCGGAAGTACCCCGGGATCGCCGACCTCGTCCTGGGGCTGCGTCCCGACCTCGTGATCGTCTCCTCGCCGATGTCGGTGGCGCGTTCCGCGATGACCTTCGACCTGCGGACCGCACCGCGCCTCCACTTCCGCCGCCGGCTCGCCCAGGAGGTCCGACGGTTGCGGACCGCCGGCATCCCGGTCGTCGCGTTCCAGCCCTCCCCCGAGGACCGGGCGGTGATGGGCGGCGACACGATGGCCGAGGGGCGGGACGCCGCGGTCGTCGAGCAGGCGCACGCGACGACGGTGCGTCGGGTGGCCCGGGCCGACATCGCCCGGCGCCTCGCCGCGATCACCTAGCGCCGGCGGACCCGCGGAGCCGGCCCGAAGTCGCTGCGCCTATCGTGCCCGTATGGGTCTGCCGCAGGACGGGATGAGTCGGGACGAGGTGCTCGCCGCGCTCGAGGGGATGCGTGCCGACGACAAGGACTGGCGCAACGGCCGGTGCTTCGCGCTCGTGTTCCACGCGGGCGACGAGGTCGAGGAGGTGGTGCGCGAGGCGAGCGTCATGTACCTCTCCGAGAACGCGCTCAACCCGCTCGCGTTCCCGAGCCTCGGCCGGATGCAGGAGGAGGTCGTGGACGCGGTCGCCGAGATGCTGCACGGTCGTGACGAGGGCCGTGGGGCCGCCGGCTTCATGACCTCCGGCGGCACCGAGTCGATCCTCCTGGCCGTGAAGTCCGCGCGCGACCGTGCGCTCGCCGAGCGCGGGATCTCCGAACCGAACCTGGTCCTCGGTCGGAGTGCACACGCCGCGTTCCACAAGGCCGGCCACGACTACGGCGTGGAGGTCCGCAAGGCCGATGTCCGCGACGACTGGCGGGTCGACGTGGACGCGATGGCCCGGTTGATCGACGACGACACCGTGCTCCTCGTCGGCTCGGCGCCGCAGTACCCACAGGGCGTCATCGACCCCATCCCGGAGATCGCCGCGCTCGCGCACCGGCGTGGGATCTCCTGCCACGTCGATGCGTGCATGGGCGGCTTCGTCCTGCCGTTCATGGAACGCCTCGGGTTCACCGTCCCGCCGTGGGACTTCCGGGTCGAGGGCGTCACCTCGATCTCGGCCGACATCCACAAGCTCGGGTACGCACCCAAGGGCGCGTCGGTCCTGCTGCACCGCACCGCCGACCTGCGCCGGCACCAGATCTTCGTGTTCGACGACTGGCTCGGCGGGTTCTACGCGTCGCCGGGCATCCAGGGGACCCGCTCGGCCGTGCCGATCGCGGCGTCCTGGGCCGTGCTGCACTTCCTCGGCGAAGCCGGGTACCTGCGGCTCGTCCGCACCACCATCGACGCCACCATCCGGCTCGTCGCCGGGGTGCGCGCCATCGACGGACTCCGGATCCTCGGCGAACCGGACGCTCACCTCGTCGCCATCGCGGCCGAGGATCCGACCCGCCTCGACATCTTCCGGGTGATGGACGAACTCGGCGCCCGCGGCTGGCACCTCGACCGGCAGACCCCGCCCGACTCGATCCACGCGACGGTCTCCGCCGGCACGGCGCCCGCGATCGACGACTTCCTCGCCGACCTCGCCGATGCGGTGGCGAGGATCGGCTCGGACCGCACCCTCGACCGCTCGACCGATTACGCACCGCTGCCCGAGGACGCTTGACCCGTGGCGTCGGCGAACGCACCGCGCGCGATCGAGACGGCCGAGCGACGACGACGTCTGGTCGACGCCGCGGTCGAGCTCGCGCAGCAGGGTGGGTACGACGCGGTGCAGATGCGGGACGTGGCCAACCGGGCCGACGTCGCGCTCGCCACGCTCTACCGGCAGTACCCGTCGAAGGATCAACTCCTCCTCGCCGCCCTGGCCGACCAGACCGGCACCTTGCGCGACATCCTCGGCAAGCGGCCGGCCCGGGGCACCACGCCGCTCGATCGGGTCAACGGGGTCCTCGAGCGCGCCACCCGCGCGCTGACCCGCGAACCGCGGCTCGCCGGCGCGATGGTGACCGCGCTCGGATCCCCCGAACCCGACGCGGCCGCGATCAAGCAGGAGATCCTCGAACTGCTGCGCGGCATCCTCGGTGACGCCGGCGGGTTCGCCGAGGTGGCGGACGCCGACGCCGCGCTGCGGACGCTCGGCTACGTGTGGTTCGCAGCGCTCGGGGCCTGGAGCGGCGGCATGATCGACGACGACCAGATGCTCACCGATCTCTCCGAGGCTGCGCGGTTGCTCCTCGCCGGCACCCGCTGACCGATCACCCGGCGAACTGCTCCCGCACCGCACCGACGAGCGACGCGTTCGCGGGATCCGAGGAGTCGACCGGCCCCAGCACGATCCAGTCCGCGCCCGCATCCACGTAGGGCCGCAGCGCGGCGGCCACGGTCACGGGCGACCCGACGATCGTGCGAGGCCCCGCTCCGAGTCGGGCCGCCTTGGCGGCCGCGGCGTCATCCGTCGCGTCGAGCACGCACAGGCCACCCCAGGTCGCGAGCACGGGCTCCCGACCGGCGAGCGCAGTGAGAGCCGACCGGCCCGCGACGAACCCGGACGGGTCGCCGCCCCACCGGTTCCAGGCCCCGGCACGCACCGCCGCCGCGGCGACGTACCTCGGATTGCCCCCGACCCACACCGGCACCCCGGCCGCCGAGACCGCGTCGACGGCGGCCTCGAGCGCCGCGAGGCGCGAGGCGAGGTCGCCGAACTCGTACCCGAACGTCTCCATCTCGTCCCGGCTCTCCTCGTCACCCGCGCCGATACCGGCGATGACGCGGTCCCCGGCGACGCGTCGGGCAGTGTCGAACATGTTCGCGAGCACGGCCGGAGGTCGCAGTGTCGCCCGGGCGACGAGTGCACCGATCGCCACGCGGGTCGTCTCGACCGCGAGCGCGCCGAGCACCGGGCCGAGTTCGAGTGCCGGACGCACCGACCGGTCCGGCGCGTACCGGAAGAGGTGGTCGTAGGCGAACACCGCGTCGAGATCGGCGGCCTCGGCGGCGGCGGCGACCGCGAGCAGTGGCTCGACCTCGTCGCGGAACGACGGGAGGGTCAGCCCGACCCGCACCACCTCGTTCACCCGACGGTCGCCGCCGCGAGCAGCGCCGCACCGACGACGCCGGCCCGGGTGCCGAGCTCGGCCGGCACGATCGCGAGTCCGCGGCGGGCCGCTGCGCCCTCGACGTGCCCGACGAAGTGGCGCCGCACCGGATCCAGGAGCAGCTCCCCGAGCGCGACCAGACCACCGGAGATCACGATGCGGTCGGGATCGAGGATGTTGGCGAGGCCCACGAGACCCACGGCCACGTACCCGGCGAACGTGTCGAGGAGGGCGATCGCGCCGGGGTCACCCGCAACGGCCGCCTCGGCGACGTGCTCACCGCGGATCGCGTCGATCGAACCCGCGCGTGCGAGCACCGCATCGGCCCGACCGGCCGCCGCGGCCTCCCGGGCCTGGGCCCCGAGCGCGTTCCCCGAGGCGAGCGCCTCCCAGTGCCCGGGCTCCCCGCACGCGCAGATCGCGCCGTTCGGATCGATCTGGAAGTGCCCGACCTCCGCGGCGAAGCCGTTGGCGCCGCGCAGCACCCGTCCATCGACCACGATCCCGCCGCCGATCCCCGTGCCGAGGGTGATGACGAGCGCATGGTCGCACCCGCGCGCGGCTCCGACCCGCACCTCTGCGTACGCGGCCACGTTCGCGTCGTTGTCGACCACGACGGGCAGGCCGAGCGCCGACTCGAGATCGGACCGGACCGGTGTGTCCGAGAACGCGTGCACGTTCGGCGAGTACCGCACGACCCCGTCGCGCCCGACCATGCCGGCCGCCCCGACCCCGACCGCCATCACGTCCGGGTGCTGCGAGCGCACGGCGTCGACCGCGGCGACCATCGCGGCCCGCAGCTGCTCCCACCCCGCCGGTGCACCGCGACGATCCTCGACGAGGATCGCGCCGCTCCCGTCGACGACCGCCGTGCGCAGGTTGGTCCCGCCGAGATCGATGCCGATCGCGGGTGCGCCGGGTCCCGTCATCCCTGGTCGCGGGCCTCGCGACGGGCCGCGAGATCCGCGCGCTGCTGGGCGAGGGCCGCCTCGGTCGCGTCGACCACGGTCTTGACCGCGAGGACGACCTCGTGCGCTGCGGTCACGAGGTGCTCGACCGCCTCGGGTTGGGCCTCGGTGAGCGCGGCCACGATGCCGGTGAGCCCGGCGAGCGGATCGGTCGGAGCCTGGGCGCGCCCGAACGGATCGTCGGTGCCGCCGTCGGCGTCGCGATCCGAAGCGGTGTCCGCGAACGGATCGTCACCCCAGTCGAAGTCATCGCTCCACGCGCTCGCATCGTCGAGGGCGCGCAACCGGGGCTCGGCACGGTCCTCCGGAGCGCCGACGAAGGGCACGGCTCCGTCGTCGGTCTCGTCGAACGTGTGGTCGAAGAGTGGATTGCGTCGCGGGGTGCCCGGATCGCGCATGCCCACTCCCTCCGTCGCCCCGACCGTCCCGAACGCCCGGAGCGTACGGGGCCGCCGGGACCCACGTCCACGTGTGGACGCCGGTGGCGTCAGGCGCGCTCGACCGCCTTCTTGAGGTCACGCAGGGCGGTTCCCGTGATCATCCCGGCCGCCCGCCGTTTGATGAGGCCGGGCAGCGGGATGGTGACGTCGACCGTGAGGTCGTAGTGCACCCGGGTCGCTGCGCCGTCGGGCTCGAACCGGTAGGTGCCGTCGAGCGATCGCAGCGAGTCGCCGTGGTCGAGCACCCAGGAGAGGCGCTCGGGCATCGCCGAGTAGTCGTAGGCGAGCACGTAGGTGAACGACTTGCCCATACCGGCGGCGCGGAACTCGACCTTCGCCGCCCGACCGTCGGCGTCGCGCTCGACCACCGTGACGGCCTTGAGGTCGCGGGCCCACCCGGGGTACGCCTCGAAGTCCAGCACGACCGCGATGCAGGCATCACGATCGGCGTCGATGCGGATCCGTTCGTGCACGGTCTCGGACACGTCAGCCTTCCTCGTCCGGTTCGTGGGTGCCGTCGGCGGGTTCGGTCCGGACCGGCGGGTCGGGGCGCCGGACCGGGGTGGCGTCCCGCCGAGCAGGGTACACACCGTGGCGGGCCCCCCAGAGCCCCACGAATCCCAGTGGCAGCATCGGTGCGAGGACGGCGAACGGGTCGGAGGTCGCCGCGATCGTCGTGATGACGATGCAGCACGCCAGCGACAGGTAGAGCGAACGACGCGGCGTGCCCTCCACCGCCCCCTGGACGAGGAACAGGCTCGCGATCTGCACGTCGTCGCCCCGGGTCGTGCGCGCGCCGGCGAGCACGAGTGCCCAGGTCCACACGACCATCGCGACGAGGAACGAGATCATCGACGCGCCGACCGACACCCCGTCGAACGCGTCGACCCCGACGACCGGGGGCAGTACCGCGAGGGCGAACGCGAGGTTCGACCACCACGAGACGAGGACGATCCCCCGACCCTCCGCCATGCGGTCGGTCGGCGACGGGGGCGGGATCGACGCGGTCACGACCGCAGCGTAGGCGGAGCGGTCTCGGACGTTTCAGGCACCGGGCAGCGGCGCGAGGTCGGAACGATCCCCGGCGACGAGCCGGGCGAGCGGTGCGACCCGCACGTCGTAGGAGCACTCCGCCACCGCCCAGGCCCGCGCCGCGACGCCCATGGCGCGCCGGCCGACGTCGTCGGCGAGCAGCGCCGTGATCCGGTCCCGCAGCGCGGTGACGTCCCGGGGTTCGACGACGTACCCGGTCTCGCCGTCGCGCACGGCCTCGTGGCTGCCCCCGCTGCGCCCGGCGATCGCGGGCACACCACTCGCCGCCGCCTCGAGGAACACGATGCCGAACCCCTCCGCCTCGAGCCCGCCCCACCGGTCGCGACACGGTGCGGCGAAGACGTCTCCGACGCGGTACAGCGCGACGAGTTCGTCGAACGGGATGCGTCCGAGGAAGCGGACGCGTCCCGAGCGCAGGAGATCGTGACGCTCGGCGAGGCGACGCAGGCGTTCCGCGTCACGACCGGCTCCGGCGATCGCCACCACGACCGAGGGGTCGAGGCCCGCCACCGCCTCGATGAGCACGTCGAACCCCTTGCGCGGGACGAGGCGACTCACGCCGACCACGAGTGGCCGGTGCGGGTCGAGGCCGAGCGCGACGCGCGTCCCCGCGCGTTCGGCCTCGTCGGCGACGGGTCGGAAGCGGTCCACATCGACCCCGGGCGGCACGACGATCCCCTGGAGGACACGGCCCGCCGCGTGGGTGCACTCGCGGGCCGGGTACTCCCCGGCCGCGATGACGGCGTCGGCCCCGCGCAGCACCCGGCCGAGGAGCCGGTTCGAACCCGGGAGCCGCCCGGGCACGGTGATCTCCGCGCCGTGGGCGACGACGAGGTGGGGGGCGGCCTCGAGTCGGTGGCCGAGCCGACCGAGCGGCAGGGCGGGGTCGAGGATGATCACCCCCGCATCGACCTCCCGAGCGAGCGCATCGATGCGCGCGGCCAACGATCCCGTCGGCAGCATCACCCGCTCGCTCACCCGCTCGACCCGGAACGCCTGCTCGGCGTCGAAATCGGCGGCTCCCGCGTAGGGCGTCGTGAGCACCGTCGTCGCCTCCGGCGGCAGGCGCCGCCAGAGTTCGTGGAGGTACGACTGGATGCCGCCGACCTTCGGGGGGAAGTCGTTGGTGACGAGCAGGGACGGCACCGCCGCATCGTACGGGCGGCGCACCGTACGCGAGCGTTACTCGACCGCGGTGAGTGCCTCGTCGAACGGGGTCCGGGCGCCGATGAGCCGCCGGTACTGCATGACCCGGCGCGGCTCGGAGCACCCGAGCACCCCCGAGACGCGTCCGGCCCGCTCGAAGATCGCCACGAACCGGTGCTCCTCGATCGACCCGTGGACCACCTCCATGCGATCGGTACCCGAGAACCGACCGGCGCTCTGGATCTTCACGCCGAACTGATCGGACCAGACGAACGGCACCGCGGCGAACGGCATCGAGGCACCGTCGTCGGCGAGCAGGCGGTTCGCGACGTGCATCCCCTGCTCGGCCGCGTTCGTCCAGTGCTCGATGCGCATCGACTCGCCGTCGAAGGTCGGGTTGGGCCACCGAGCGACGTCGCCCGCAGCGACGATGCCGGGGGCGGCGAGGAGGGTCTCGTCACACACCACACCGTCGTCGATCGTGAGCCCCGATCCCTCGAGCCATGCGGTGCACGGTGCGGCACCGACCGCGACGAGCAGGACGTCGCACTCGACCGAGCCGCCGTCGGCCAGGCGCACGCGCTCGACCCGACCGTCGCCCTCGACTCCCTCGACGATGACGCCGGTACGCAGGTCGACGCCGTTCGCCCGGTGCAGCGCAGCGAGCGAGGCACCGATGCGCGCACCGACCCCCCGCACCATCGGTGCGTCGAGTGCCTCGAGCACGGTCACCTCGAGGCCGCGCGCCCGCGCGGTGGCCGCAACCTCGGCACCGATGAACCCGGCGCCGATGACGCAGACCCGCGCGCCGCGCTCCATCGCGCCGCGCAGGACCATGCAGTCGTCCAGGGTCCGCAGCGTCACGATCCCATCGAGCGCGGACAGCCCGGGGAGGGACCGCGGCGCCGCACCCGTGGCGAGCACGATGCCGTCCGCCGAGACCGTGCGCCCGTCGTGGAGCGTCACCGTACGGGTCGCCGCGTCGAGGGCCGTGGCCCGGAACCCGAGCAGCAGTTCGAGATCGAGTTCGTCGTAGGGCGCCCTGCGCAGCACGACGCGGTCGTGATCCCACTCGCCCGACAGCAGTTCCTTCGAGAGCGGCGGTCGGTCGTAGGGCAGGTGTGACTCCGCCCCGACGAGCGTGAGGCGGCCGTCGAAACCGGAGCGTCGGAGCGCCTCGGTCGCGCGCAGGCCCGCGAGGGACGCGCCGACGACCGTGATCGAATCCACGGTCGCTCAGCCCTCGACGGTGATCGCCTGCGTCGGGCAGGTCGCCGCCGCCGCCTCGACCTCCGCACGCAACTCCTCGCCCGGCTCCTCCTGGAGCACGTACAGGTAGCCGTCGTCCCGGACCTCGAACACGGTCGGTGCCGCATCCATGCACACCGCGTTGGACTTGCAGAGGTCGAAGTTCACGTTGATCCTCACGTCGCCGTACCTCCTCGTCGGCGGCCCCGCCCCTCGGCGGGACCCGATCCCTCGTCGCCGGTTCCCGGCGCCCACCCGCACGGTACCGGGTCGCCCGCGGGGGAACCTGCGCGCCGACGCACCCCGTATGCTCGCCCCCGCCCGATCGGCCGCACTGGAGGACCCATGCCCGACACCGACCGCGAACTGCTCGCCGAACTGCGGGACGGCGTCCTCACGCTCACGATCAACCGACCCGAGGCGTCGAACGCGATCCCGTACACGGTGCGCGACGGACTCATCGAGCAGTTCCGGCGTGCGCACACGGACCTCGCGGTGCGATGTGTCGTGCTCACCGGCGCGGGCGACCGGCACTTCTGCACCGGGGCGGACCTGCGGGTGCGCCCCCCGGCCCCCGAGCGGCCCGAGGGTGCACCCGACTTCGTGGTCGGCCAGGCGGTCGAGATGATGCGGGCCGGGTTCCAGACCCTCATGACCTCGATCCAGGACTGCCAGAAGCCGGTGATCGCGGCACTCAACGGTACGGCGGCCGGCGGCGGCGCGATGCTGGCGCTCGCCTGCGACCTCGTCGTCGCCGCCGACACGGCGCGCTTCGTCGACGTGTTCGCGTCGAAGGCCCTGCTGCCCGACGGCGGGTTCGCCTACCTGCTCCCCCACATCGTCGGCATGCACCGGGCGAAGGAGATCGTGCTCCTCGGCGACACCCTCTCGGCCGAGCAGGCCCGCGAGTTCGGCATCGTGAACCGCGTCGTACCCGCGGCCGAGCTGACCGCCGAGGTGGGGACCCTCGCCGGCCGCCTCGCCGCGAAGCCCACGAAGGTGCTCGGCTGGGCCAAGCACCTCCTGCACTCGGCCGTCGACAACCCGCGGGCGGTCGTGCTCGAGCAGGAGGGCGTGTACGTCGAACTCAACCTCGGCACCGCCGACGGCCGGGAGCGCACCGCGGCGATGACCGAGCAGCGGGACCCGATCTTCAGGGGCTGGTGACGCGAGGACGCCTCCGGGATCGGCGGGGGAACCGATGCCGGAGGCGTCCTCGTGCGGAGGATCCCTGCGTCCCGGGGGGTGGACGACGGATCCTCGTCGTGGGGGTCAGGCGGCCCGGGCGGGCCCGTCTCCCTCCGCACCACGATCCCGGTGCGCGGCCTCGTCCGATTCCCGAAGGGTCTCGAGCGAGTGCTCCCACTCCAGTTGACGGGCGATCCAGTTGCGGACCGCCGTTGCTCGATCTCGCTCCTCGTGCTCCACGATGAGTCTCCGATCCTGCGCCCGTTCTCGGATGGGGAACGTGCCGGGCTCCGACGATGAGAGTAATCTCTCTCAAAGTTGTCACTCGCACAGTGTGACCGACTTCACTCCCCGAACGTTCACCGAGCCGGAGGATCCGTGCCGTCCCAGCCGACCGAGTGGAGGATCGACGATCTCGCCCGCGAGTCGGGACTGACGGTCGACACGATCCGCTTCTACCAGCGGGAGGGATTGCTGCCGCCGGCCACCCGCATCGGCCGCACCAAGGTCTACGGGGCCGAGCACCTCGACCGGCTCGAGCGGATCCGCGACCTCCAGTCCAAGCGGTTCTCCCTCGCCGCGATCCGCGCCCTCCTCGACACCGACCGCGGCGCCGATCTCGTCGCGCAGGTCTTCGAGGACGCGGGCGCGCCGTCCTACTCACTCGCGGACCTCGTCGAGCGCAGCGGTCTCGAACCGGGGGTCGTCGATGCGGTCCGCGCCTCGGGCCTCCTGCGGGCCCCGGAGGAGTTCGGCCAGCGCGAGTACGACGCCAACGACCTCGACGCGCTGCGCGCACTCGCCGAGCTCCAGCGCATCGGCATGCCGAACGAGATCCTCCTGGAACTCGTGCGCATCCAGGTGCTCCACATCGAGGCGATGCAGACCGAGGTCGTCGAGGTGTTCGCCGGCCGGCGCGGCCCCGCCATCCCCGAGGAGGAGTTCACCGAGTTCCGCCGACGGATCGATGCGTCGGCGGCCCGGATGGCCCCCCTCGTGACCCGCGTCGTGGAGTACCTCCACCAGCGCACCACCCAGCGGCTCGCCCTCGCAGCGATCGAACGCCGGGTCGCCGAGTCCGGCGGCCGGGCCTGACCGGCCCGCCGCCGGGTCCGCCTGCGTACACTCCCCGGCGCCCGTCCGGGCCCGACCACGAACCGAGGACCCCGTGCAGACCGACTTCGAGACCCTCACCTACGAGGAGCAGGACGGCGTCGCCTGGGTGACGCTGAACCGCCCCGAGAGCCTCAACTCGTTCAACCTCCAGATGCAGCGCGAGCTGCACGGCCTGTGGCGGGCCCTGCGCCGCCACGACCCGGTGCGCTGCATCGTGCTCACCGGGGCCGGCGAGCGGGCGTTCTGCACCGGCATCGACCGGATCGAGGCGATGGGCGACGGCCGCTCCGAGGCCGCCGACATCGAGGACATCGTCGGCGCGGGCGACGAGACCCCCTTCATGTTCAACGACCCGGGTGACCGGCTCGGCCCGAAGTCCTGCGACCTCTGGAAGCCGGTCATCGCCGCGGTCAACGGCATGGCGTGCGGCGGCGCGTTCTACATGCTCGGCGAGGTCGACTTCATCATCGCCGCCGACCACGCCACGTTCTTCGACCCCCACGTCACCTACGGGATGACCGCGTCGTTCGAGCCGATGCACCTCGCCGGCATCACCCCGTTCGGCGACATCATGCGCATGTCCCTGCTCGGCAACTACGAACGACTCTCGGCGCAGCGCGCCCACCAGGTCGGCCTGGTGAGTGAGGTCGTCCCCGGCGCGGAACTCCGCGAACGGGCGGACTGGGCGGCGCGCATCATCGCGTCGCAACCCGCGCTCGCGATCCAGGGCACGGTGCGCGCCCTGTGGGCCGCCCGCGAGATGGGGGCCCGTCAGGCGCTCAAACTCGGCTACGCCTACGTGGGGCTGGGCACGAACCAGGAGTCCCTCGCCGAGGGGCAGCGTGCCTTCGAGTCCGGCCAGCGCATCGAGTGGCGCCTGCGGTAGTCGCCCGGACGCGACGAGGGCGCCCCGTGGGGCGCCCTCGTGCGTCGAACCGCGGTCGCGCTCAGGCCAGGATGAACTTGTACAGGCCGAGCTGGACCACGAGGTACACGAGACCGGTGATGATCGCGGCCCTGTGGGTGTCGTAGATCTTCCGGGTGCCGCCGGGGTCCTTCCCGAACACGCCGAGCGCGTTGAGTTCGAGGACGATCCAGATGAGAGCGGTGATCGCCCAGTAGAGGGCCCGCTGCCCGCCGTCCGCCGAGCCGGTCGCCCCGAAGTGGCTCGTGCCGACCATGAAGGCGAGCATCGGGAGCGAGTAGATCGTGTTCTGACGGGAGGCGAGGAGCGCCTTGCGGCCCGCGCCCGCCGCCGCCGGGTCGGCCTCCCCCCCGGCCTGCACGTTGCGGGCGTTGGCGATGACGACCTTCTGGTTCCGCCAGATGATGCCCCACACGTTCACGAACATCGTGAGGGCGAGCAGGATGCCGGTCGAGATCGCGATGCCGGCGGGCGACTTGAAGTACTCGCCGCCGGAGAGCTGCTCCTGGGCCCACAGGATGAGGATGCCCGAGACCACCGTGGCGACGGCGGCCCACCGGAACCACCACAGGGCCCGACTCGCGAGCTTGTCGATCGCGTTGTTGCGGGCCGCGGCCTCCATCTCGGCGAAGGCCGGCACCTGCACGAAGTTGAAGTAGTAGAGGAGCCCGATCCAGGCCACACCGAAGACCACGTGCGCGTAGCGCGTCAGGTACGCGAGGCCACCGCCCGGCCCCATGCTGAAGAAGTCGATCTCAACACCCGTCATCACTGCCTCACTTCCGATGTGCTCCGCCCGTGGGAACGGCGCGCAAGGTACCACCGGTCCCGGAATTCGCCGGGGATGCCATCGACCTCCCCCGTCCGGCGTGCCGGCGCCGAGCCATTACGGTTCGATCCCGTGACCGACGCTCCCGCCCCGCCCGAACCCGTCTGGGTCGCCACCGACGCCGACCTCGACGCGGCCGTCGAGGTGCTGCGCCGGGCCGAGCGGTACGCACTCGACACCGAGTTCCAGGGTGAGCGCTCGTACTACCCGACCCTCGCCCTGCTCCAGATCTCGGACGGCGAACGCATCTGGCTCATCGACCCCCTCGCCTGCGACGTGCGCCACATCGCGCCGTTGCTCGAGGGACCGGGCACGATGCTGGCCCACGCCGCTCGTCAGGACCTCGAGATCC
This sequence comes from Actinomycetota bacterium, assembly GCA_041159995.1. Taxonomy (GTDB): domain Bacteria; phylum Actinomycetota; class Acidimicrobiia; order IMCC26256; family IMCC26256; genus IMCC26256. The sequence goes on from JBEAXD010000217.1 coordinate 12,513, forward strand.
TCCAGCGCGAGGTCGGCACCGGTCCGGCCCGCCTCATCGACACCCAGGTCGCCGCCGCGTTCGCGGGCGCCGGCAACCAGTCGCTGCTCACGCTCTGCAAACGACACCTCGGTGTGGCGCTGGAGAAGGGTGACCGCCTCACCGACTGGACCGCCCGGCCCCTGCGGGAGTCGGCGCGCCGGTACGCCGCGCTCGACGTCGCGCACCTGCACGACCTCGCCGACCGCCTGCGCGCCGAGATCGGGGAGGAGCGATGGGTCTGGGCCCTCGACGAGTGCGAGGCGACCCGGGTCCCGCCGGAGCCCGCGGACCCGTCGCGAGCGTGGTGGCGGGTGCGCGGCGCCCGATCGCTGCGCGGCGAGCGCGCGCGGGTCGCCCAGATGCTGTGCGCATGGCGGGAGGAGACCGCACGGGCCCGCAACGTGCCGCCGCGCAACGTCATCGGCGATCTCGGTCTCGACAGCATCATCGCCCGACAGCCGCGCTCGAAGGCCGACCTCGACGGGTGCCGTGGCGTCCCGAACGATCCGCGCAGCGTGCAGGCGATCCTCGATGCGGTCGCCGCCGGGCTGGCCATGGATCCGTCAGGGCTCGTCACCCCGCCGGACGAGCCCGACGATCGTGGGCTCGGCGCCGCGATCACCCTCGCCGGCGCGCTGGTCGGACAGCGGGCCCGCAACCTCGGACTCGATCCGGCGATGGTGGCGGCCCGGGCCGACATCACGGCCATCGTCGCCGGCCGACCGGGCCGCCTCGACGAGGGCTGGCGAGCGCAGGTCGTCGGCGACCTCGTGCACCGACTCCTCGCCGGCGAGATCACCCTCCGCCTCACCGACGGCGGCCGCACCCTCGTGGTCGACGGCGACTGAATGGCTCCTGCGCGCGCCGTGGTCACGGCCCTCATCGGAGGGTACGAGCCGCTCTCCGAACAGCCGGTCGCGGCCCGCAGCGACCTCCGCTTCATCTGCGTGACGGACGATCCCGCCCTCACCAGCGACACCTGGGAGATCCGAGCCGTCGAACCGGCGTTCCCGAAGGATCCGGTGCGCAGCGCACGTCGGATCAAGGCGCTCCTGCACGAGTACGTGGCCGAGTGCGACGAGACGCTCTTCATCGACAACGCGATCACGCTCCGTGCACTGCCGGAGACGATCCTCGACGGCGTGCTCGCCGACCACGACCTCGCGCTCGTCCGCCACTCCTCGCGTGCGAGCGTCGCCGACGAGTTCCTCGTCGTGGCCGACCACGGACTCGACGACCCGGCCCGGGTCTACGAGCAGTACCTGCACTACGCCGCGCTCCACCCCGAGGTGCTCGACCAGCGTCCGTACGCCGCCGGGTTCATCGCCCGACGCCGCGATCCCGGGGTTGAGGCCGCGATGCGCACCTGGTTCGACCATCAACTCCGGTACTCGCGTCGGGATCAGTTGTCGCTCAACGTCGCGCTCGACCGGCACGGCATCAGCCCCACGGTCCTCGAACTCGACAACGCCGACAACCCCCTCTTCTCCTCATCCTCACCGCCGGGGCGGCGCGGTGAACGCCGGACCGGGGCCTACCGCGCCGCGATGCGCCCACCCGCGATCGAACTCCGTGCCCTCGAACAGCGGTCGGCGGACCTCGAGTCCCGGGTGGTGGAGGCGGAGACCATGAACGCGGGGCTCATCGAGACCCTCGCCGAGGTGCAGACCGCCCTCGAGACCGAGCGATCGGCCCACGCGGCGACCCGGGCGGAGGTCGACGGGACCCGCCGGACGATCTCGTGGCGCCTGACCGCGCCGTTGCGAGCGCTGCGACGCCGCTGACCATCGGTTCGGGTCGGGGTACGGTGCCGCCGTCCCCGATCGATGGAGCACCCCATGCCCGAGTACGACTTCTTCTCCGCGAACGCGGCCCTCGCCGCCAAGGATGAGCTCGATGTCGAGGCGCTCGAACTCATCTACCGGCTCGAGGTGAGCGGCGAGGTGCTCTACCAGGGACTCGCCGACCGGGTCGAGGACCCGGAGGCCAAGGAGCTCCTGCGCCGCAACGGCGTCGAGGAGCGGGCCCACGCACGTCGGATCGCGAAGGTGCTCTCGATCCGCACCGGCACCGAGTGGACACCCGGTCCCGAGCACGAGGAGATCCTCGCGGTCCCGCTCCCCGACACGGTCGACGCGAACTTCTTCCTCGCCGTCGTGCAGGGTGAGATCGCGGGCGACGCCGGGTACCAGCGCTGGGCCGACCGCGAGACCGATCCCGAGATCGAGCGACTCCTGCGCCTCAACGGTCGCGAGGAGACGATCCACGCCGGGCGCGCGCAGCAGGTCCACGAGATCCTCTCGCGGTGAACCGGGCCCGCCGGGCGCGGCGGTGCCCCGACCGAGGCCGGGGCACCGTGCAGAGAGGTGGTGGCGGGAATTGAACCCGCGTCCAGGGTTTTGCAGACCCTTGCCTGAACCACTCGGCTACACCACCGTGGCGCGTCGCGGACGGCGCGCGGGCTGAGGTTACCCGCCACGCCGCCGACGCCCGGCAGCCGCCCGGTCTGCGAGGATGACGCGATGAGCTCCGGTCGCACGGTCGATCCCGCCCTCGTCGGTCCCATCGCGGATCCCGCCCTCTACGCGGGCGATCCGTTCCCCCAGTACGCACGACTGCGACGGGAGGCGCCGCTCGCCTGGTTGCCCGAGCCCGGCTGCTGGATCGCGACGAAGCACGCCGATGTGCTGCGCATCTCGCGCGACCCCGAGGCCTTCTGCTCGTCCGAGGGCATCCTCCTCATGGACATCGGTCGTGACCTGCCGCAGATCCCCGGCGCGCTCCTCTACGTCGACCCGCCCGAGCACGGCCGGTACCGACGCCTGGTGAACCCGGGGTTCTCCACATCGCACATCCGTACGCTCGAGACGCAGATCCGAGCCCGCGCCCGCGCCCTCGTCGACGCGATCGAGCCGAGCACGACGGTCGACGTCGTCGAAGCGCTCGCCGTGCCGTTCCCATTGCTCGTCATCGCCGATCTGCTCGGCGTGCCCGGCGACGACTGGCCCCGGTTCCGGGTGTGGACCGACCTCATGATCGAGGCCGCGCAGGGCACGACGCCGGAGAGCGAGGCGGCACTGACGGAGATGGCCGTCTACTTCCTCGACCTCGTCGCCGAACGCCGGGCCGACCCTCGTGACGATCTCGTGTCACTGCTCTGCACCGCCGAGGTCGACGGGGCCGGACTCGACGACGCCGAGCTCATGATGTTCTACGGGCAACTGCTCGTGGCCGGGAACGAGACGACCCGCAACCTCGTGAGCGGCGCACTCCAGGCGTTCAGCGAACACCCCGATCAGTGGGCCCGACTGCGAGAGCATCCGGAGACCATCCCGGTCGCGGTCGAGGAGTGCCTCCGCTGGACGACGCCGGTGATCTCGTTCATGCGCACGGCGACCCGCGACGTGGAACTGCGGGGCGAGACGATCCGGGCCGGGGAACCCGTGCTCCTCGTCTACGCCGCCGCGAACCGCGACGAGGAGGTGTTCGGCGGCACGGCCGAGCGCTTCGACGCGACGCGCGACCCGAACCCGCACGTCTCGCTCGGATTCGGCGAGCACTTCTGCCTCGGCGCGGTGCTCGCCCGGCTCGAGGCCCGCGTGTTCCTCGAGGAGGCGGCGCGACGGTTCGTGACGGTGGACCCGGCCGGAGCGGTCGAGCGCCTGGCCTCGGGCGTCATCGCCGGGATCCTGCGCGTGCCCCTGCGCCTCGGCGTCTGACCCGACCTCAGGCCGGGACGGAGCAGCGCCGTCGGGCGAGGTCGAGGAACGACTGCACCCGATCGACGACCTCCTGCAGCTCGGCGACCCGCCGGCGCGATCGCACGAGTCGATCGCGTGCGATCCGGAGCTGGGCGGTCGCGGTCTCGAGTTGGACCTCGAGGAGGTCGGTCGGATCGCGGTCGGACGCTCCGGCGCGCGCGAGCAGCTGGTCGGGATCGAGCGGGGCGAGGTGATCCTGCGGCGTGCGGACACGTGAGAACTCGGGCATCGAGGGGTGCATGGCGTTCGTTCCTCCCGGACCCGCCCGGTCGAGCGGTTCCGCCACGGGAACGACGCGTGCGCCGCCACGGTTCCCCGATCGCGGAGGTTCACGCTGCGCGGTCGGTGTCGATCCGCGTGCGGCGACCCCCCGACCGAAGGGTCCGACCTCAGGCGGGTTCGAGCACCTCGTCCGACTCGCGGTTCGCGAACCGCACCCGGTCGGGCGGGCGACGCAGGTCCTTCACGATCCCGAGCCACGACAACACCTTGAGCCCGTAGTAGGTGGTGTCGATCTCCCACCAGAAGAAGCCCTGGCGCGCCGAGGCCTGGTAGTGGTGGTGGTTGTTGTGCCACCCCTCGCCACCGGTGAGCAGTGCGATGATGAGCGAGTTGCGGCTCGTGTCATCGGTGTCGTACCGGCGACGCCCGAACACGTGTGCCGCCGAGTTCACGAGGAACGTCGTGTGCCAGAGCAGGACCGTCGACGCGAAGAACCCGACGACGAGGCCGCTCCACCCTCCGATGAGGAAGCATGCGATCCCGAGGGTCCACGTCGGGATCCAGTCGTGCTTCGAGATGAAGACGAGCTCGGGGAACTTCTGGAAGTCGCGGATCCGGTCGGGCTCGTACCCCTTGTACTTGTCGCAGAGGATCCAGCCGACGTGGCTCCACCAGAACCCCTTGCGCGGCGAGTGCAGGTCGCGGTCGGTGTCCGAGTACTGATGGTGGTTGCGGTGGTGTGAGGCCCACCACAGCACGCCCTTCTGCGCCGATGTCTCGGCACCGAAGGCCATGAGGAACTGCGGTACGCGGCCCATCCGGTAGGCGCGGTGGGCGAAGTACCGGTGGTACCCGGCGGTGACGAGCCACATGCGCCCGAAGAAGGTGACGGCGAAGAGGATGAGTGCCG
>JBEAXD010000238.1:0-3198 GCA_041159995.1 Actinomycetota bacterium
TCCTCGGCGCGTGCGCGTTCGCGCTCTGGCCCCGCGCCGGCGCCGACTCCGTCGCCGGACGGACCCGGAGCCTCGCCCGGGAGTTCCGCTGCGTCGACTGCGAGGGTCTCTCCGTCGCCGACAGTCAGACCGCGTCGGCCCGCGCCGCTCGGGTCGAGATCCGCCGCCGCCTCGAGGCCGGCGAGTCCGAGGCCGAGGTGCGGGCGTACTTCGTCGATCTCTACGGCGAGTCGGTGCTGCTCAAGCCCCAGGGGACCGGCATCGGGCTCATCGTCTGGGCGCTGCCCGTCCTCGTCCTCATCCTCGCGGGTGCCGGCATCCTCGTGGCGGTGCGGCGGGGTCGGCGCACGCCCCGCCTCCGGGCCACCGACGAGGACGAGGCCCTCGTGGCCCGTGCGCTCGAAGCGGATGACGGGGATCACGCATGAACCCGCTCGCCGAGGAGCGTGACTTCCTGCTGCGCTCCCTCGAGGACCTCGAGGCCGAGCGTGCGGCCGGCGCGATCGACGAGGAGACCTACGACTCGCTCCACGCCGACTACACGGCCCGGGCGGCCGCGGTGCTGCGGGCGATCGAGCGGGGCGAGGAGCGCAGCGCGACCGCGGAGGCGGACGCGCGGGCCGGTCGCCTCCGGATCGGCGTGTGGGTGGGCGTCGTGGCGTTCGCGATCCTCGCCGCCGTGTCGCTGTCGTTCGCGATGGGGGCCCGCCTCCCGGGTCAACTCGTGACCGGCGGCGCGCCCGGCGGAGCGAGCGGGGCGGCCGGCACGACCGGACGGGCCGTGGCCGTGCTCGAGGCGCGGGTGCGCGCGAACCCCGAGGATCCGAGGGCCGTGAAGGACCTCGCCCGCGCCTACCTCGCGCAGCGGGAGTACGCGAAGGCGCTCGAGCAGTTCGTCACGCTCACCCGGCTCACGCCCGGCGATCCCGAGCCCTTCGCCTACAGCGGCTGGATCGCACGGCTCGCCGGGCTGTCGGAGGAGGGGATGCCCCGGATCGAGCAGGCGATCGCGATCGACCCCGACTACCCGGACGCGCACTTCTTCCGCGGGGTGATCTTCCTGCGCGACCGGAACGATCCGGCCTCGGCGATCCCCGAGTTCCAGCTGTACCTCGCCGCCGAGCCGGACGGCCCCCAGTCGGACGCGGTGCGCCAACTCCTCGCCGAGGCCACGACCGCCGTGGCGGGTGACGTACCCTCCACCACCCGACCCTGATCCGACCCCAGGAGCTCCCGTGGCCCAGCCGCCCGAACACACCATCGACGAGTCGAAGGTCTACCGCGTCACGATCACCACGAACCGCGGCACGATCGTCATGGACCTCGACCCCGCACTCGCGCCGAAGACCGTGAACAACTTCGTCGGGCTCGCCCGCCAGGGGTACTACGACGGCCTCACCTTCCATCGGGTCGTGCCCGACTTCGTGATCCAGGGTGGATGCCCCGAGGGATCGGGGCGCGGCGGACCGGGGTACCGGTTCGAGGACGAGCCGGTCATCGCCGAGTACACGCTCGGCGCGGTCGCGATGGCGAACTCCGGACCGAACACGAACGGCTCGCAGTTCTTCATCTGCATCGACGACTGCCGGCCGAAGCTCCAGAAGGCGTACAACCTGTTCGGGTACGTCGTCGACGGCATGCCCGTCGCGCTCGCGACGCAGGTGGGCGACACGATGTCGACGGTGGTCGTCGAGGAGCGCGACCGCTAGTCGGTCGTCCTGCAGCCCCGCCGCTCGCATCCGGCCATGACGACCCGCGGCGGCCCGGTCGTGGTCGATGCGCGCGCCCGTCGCCGGGTCCGGGCGCTCTGGATCACGGTGGCGGTCTGCGTCGTGATCCTCGTCGCGATCTACGTCGTGTTCGTGCTCACCGTCTGGGGCCAGACCCTCGACGGGCGTGCGTACGGGGCACGGTGGGCCTCGCCGATCCGACTCGGTGAGCGCCGGGAACGGATCCTGCGCACGATCGTGACCCCGGTCTCGCTCATGGTGATGACGGCGGGGTACGCCGGCGCATCACTGCTGCGGGGTCGGTGGCGGCTCGCCGGTGCGGTCGTGGTGGCGATCGGCGGTTCCGTCGTCACCGCCGAGTTCCTCAAGTGGGCCCTGCCCCGGCCGATCCACCCGGGCATCGGCGGCTTCCCGTACCCCAGCCTCCCGAGCGGTCACGCGACGATCGGGATGTCGCTGGCCCTCGGCCTCGTGATGGTCGCGCCGCAGCGGTGGCGGTGGATCTTCGCGGTCACCGCGACCCTCATCGCCGCGTTCTTCGGCGTCGGCGTCGTGCTCATCGGCTGGCACCGACCCAGTGACGTCTTCGCGTCCTACTGCGTGTCCCTCGCCTGGTTCGCGCTCGCCTCGGCGATCCTCATCCGGTGGCGCGGTCGGGGCGATCCGACCCGTATGCGCCACGGCACCATCGACGACCGCGCGACCCCCGGCGCCGAGTTCCTCGTCGCCGCACTCATCATGGGCCTGCTCCTCGCGTCCCTCGCGTTCTCGCTCGAGGGTGAGGACCTCCGGGCGGTGCAGTACTCACGGATCTACGTGGCGTCGCTCATCCTCATCGACGCCTGCGGGATCGCCGTCGTCGGCTGGTACTTCGGGGTGCTCCACTCCGTCGGCCTCGATCCGCCGCCCGCGCCGCTCGACGATCCGGCCGACGCCGCACCGACCCGGGCCGTCGAGCCCGCCTGATCCGACCGGCCCGAGGCGCTCGACGCCCGGCTCCCGCCGGGGCCGACGCCGGTCGGTACGATCGACGGACCACCCCGAGATCCACGCCGGAGACCCAGATGCCCGCAGAGCCCGTCGGCCCGTCCACCCCCACCGCCCTCGTCGAGGGGGTGTACCGGCGTTTCGCGGAGCGCCTGCCGGTGATCCGTGAGCGCCTCGGCCGGCCACTCACCTTCGGCGAGAAGGTGATGTTCGCCCACGCGGACGACGTGGCGACGATCGGCACGACCCGGGGTCAGGAGTACGGCGACTACCGGCCCGACCGGGTCGCCATGCAGGACGCCACCGCCCAGATGGCGCTCCTGCAGTTCATGCTCGCGAAGCTGCCGACCACGGCGGTGCCGAGCACGGTGCACTGCGACCACCTCATCCAGGCCCGCGTCGGTGCGGCCACCGACCTCGCCGTGGCCAACGACCAGAACGCCGAGGTCTACGACTTCCTGCGCACCGTGAGCGCCAAGTA
>JBEAXD010000102.1:0-8343 GCA_041159995.1 Actinomycetota bacterium
GTTCACGAACGAGGTGATCGCTGACGCCTTGTCCCGCGTGACGCCGGGGGTGATGTCGACGAGCACCAGTTCGGCCACGAGGTGCGGGTACTCGTGCGCGAGCGAGAGCGCGGTCAGGCCACCCAGCGACATACCCGTCACGGCGCGGGCGTCGGGAGCGAGTTCGGCCACGGCGGCCGCGACCGCGTGGGCGTTCTCGGCCGGCCAGTAGGCGCGATCCTCGCGCCAATCGGAGTGCCCGTGGCCGGGCAGGTCGATCGCGACGAGCGGGCGATCGAGCGCGAGCGCGACCGTGTCCCAGGTGTGGGCGTTCTGCGCCCCGCCGTGCAGGAGCACCATCTCGGGCGCACCCTCACCCCAACGGATCGCACTGAGCCGCCGTCCCGGTGCCACCTCGACCGACACGCGTTCGACCCGGACACCATCGGGCGCTCCGAGGCCCACTTCGTGGGCGTTCTCGTGGAGGAGTCCGAACTCGTCGTAGTGATGATCCACACCGGGACGCTACCCGCCGGATCCCCGAGCGGGCGGGCGGCGCTCGTAGGCTCGGATCGATGCGTCTCTCGCCCGTCGCCTACCGCCGTGTCACCGTGGTCGCCGCCGTGCTGGTGGCCGTGATCATCATCACGGGTGCGGCCGTGCGGCTGACCGGTTCGGGCCTGGGCTGTCCGTCCTGGCCCAACTGCTCACCGGGGCGCCTGACTCCGCAGTCGGCCACCTCGTACCACGCCATGGTCGAGTTCGTGAACCGCACCTTCACGGGCGCCGTCTCCCTCGGCGTGATCGCCGCCGTTCTCGGTGCGCTCGTCCGATCGCCGCGCCGCCGTGACCTGACGCTGCTCTCGCTCGGTCTCGTGGCCGGGGTCGTCGGCCAGATCGTGCTCGGCGGCATCACGGTGCTCACGGATCTCAATCCGTTCGCCGTCATGGGGCACTTCGTACTGTCCATGATCATTCTCGCCGACGCGGTCATCCTCGTCCATCGCGCCGGACTCCCGGACGATGTCCCGCTCACGCCGGTGGGTCGGACGATCGAACGGCGGGCTGCGGTCCTGCAGTTCGTGCTCACGAGCATCGTGGTGATCACCGGAACGGTGGTCACCAACAGCGGTCCGCACGCCGGCGATCGCGAGGCGAAGCGGTTCGACCTCCAGCTCACCGACATCGCGCGCGTCCACAGCGCCACCACGATCCTGCTGCTCGTCTCGATCGTGACGTTCGTCCTGGTCATCGGCCGGTCGGGCTTCGTCCCAGCCCGCCGACGAGCGCTGTCGTGGCTGCTCGTGGTCGTCCTCCTCCAGATGGCGGTGGGTTACACCCAGTACTTCACCGGGGTCCCCGCGCTGCTGGTCGCGGTCCACATCCTCGGCGCTGTGCTGGTGTTCACCGCCTCGCTCCGGGTCCTCCTCGTGAACCGGCAACCCATCGCGGTCGTCGCGCCGCAACCACGGGTGTCGGTCGAACCGGTCGGTGCGGGCTCGGACGGCGGGGGCGGACGGTGAGCGCAGCGATCCGGACCGAACAGATCGTGCGGCGCTTCGGGGACAAGACCGCGGTCGGCGGGGTGGACCTCGAGGTCGCCCCGGGTGAGATCTACGGATTCCTCGGGCCGAACGGCGCCGGCAAGAGCACGCTCGTGCGCATGCTCGTGACGTTGCTGCTCCCGACCGAGGGACGGGCGACGGTCGCCGGTCACGATGTGATCGACGATCCCGACGCGGTCCGACTCGCGATCGGGGTGGCCCTCCAGGATGCCTCGCTGGATGCGAAGCAGACCGGGATCGAGCTGCTGCGCCTCCAGGCCCGTCTGTACGGTCTCGATCGATCCGACACCGATCGCCGGCTCGGAGAGATCGGCGAGCTCATCGACCTCGGGGATGCGCTCGGCCGTCGGATCGGTACGTACTCGGGGGGGATGAAACGTCGTCTCGACCTCGCGGCGGCCCTCGTGCACAACCCACAGGTGCTGTTCCTCGACGAACCGACGACCGGGCTGGACCCGGTGAGCCGGGCGACGGTGTGGAACGAGGTTCGGAGGCTCAACGCGGATCTCGGCATGACCATCTTCCTCACGACGCAGTACCTCGAGGAGGCCGACGAGCTCGCACATCGGGTCGGCATCATCGACCGAGGACGTCTCGTCGCAGAGGGGACTCCGGATGCCCTCAAGCGCAGCATCGGACACGACGTCATCGTCGTTGCGGTCGACGAGGGTCGGGAGGAGGCCGCGCGGGTCGCGCTCGCCCCGGTTCCGGGGGTCGCCGGCCTCGACGCCCACCGGCGGGAGGTGACGGTCCGCACCGAGGACGGGGGCGCACTCATCAGCCCGGTCGCGGTCGCACTCGACGAAGCCGGTGTGACCGTGCGGAGCCTCACGCTCCGCACGCCGACCCTCGATGACGTGTTCCTGCGGATGACCGGGGGCCACATCGACGCCGGGTCCGGCGAGGAGGTGGGAGCGTGACGACGCCCGGTCCCACCATCCGCGCCCGCCGGGCCGGCACCCTGGCCGATCTCCGATCGATCTCCGGGCGTGCGCTGCGCGCCATCCCGCGGGATCCGGAGCAGTTCATCCCGGCCATGATCGTGCCGCTGTTCTTCTTCGTCGTGAACGTCGGGGCACTGCAGAACGTGGCGGAGCAATCCGGCTCGGTCCCGGATTTCAAGGCGTTCCAGCTCCCGGTGGCGATCCTGTTCGCAGTCACCGGGGTGTCGAGGGCATCGGCCCTCGTCTACGACATCCAGGACGGGTACTTCGATCGTCTGCTCATGACCCCGGTCCGCAGGGTCACGCTGCTCCTCGGACTGCTGACCGCCGACTTCGCACTCGTGATCGCACTGTGCGTACCGGTCCTCATCCTCGGGGCCGTCATCGGCGTGGAGTTCGCGACGGGGATGCTCGGGGTGCTGCTCTTCCTGTTGCTCGCCGGATGCTGGGGCATCGCGTTCAACGGGTTCACGTACGCGATCGCGTTGAAGACGGGGAGTCCGGCTGCGGTGAACTCCTCGTTCATCCTGTTCTTCCCGTTCGCGTTCCTCACCACATCCTTCCTGCCGAAGGAGGCCCTCACCGGTTGGTTGGCGACGATCGCGTCCTACAACCCGGTGACCTACATGCTCGGTGGCCTCCGGGCGATCCTGAGCGGAGGTTGGCAGTGGGGGACGATCGGCCAGGCGTTCGGCGCGGTGTTCATCGTCGGCTCGATCAGCATGACCCTCTCGTTGTTGGCACTGCGCAGCCGGGTCCGACGGGGCTGACCGTCTACCAGAACGAGTCCTCGGCGCCGAGGCGATATCGATCGAAGGGTCCGGCGACGATCGGCTGGCAGTTGCCCCGGCCCACTCCACCACCCACTGGGTCCTCCACCACCACGAACGTGTCGCGGATCTGGTGCAGCTCACGCGCCTGCTCCGGCGTCGAACAGTCGGTGATCCGTTCGGACTCGACGTGCAGGGCTCCGCGGAACTCGCCGTGGAAGTGGCCCCGGTAGCCGAAGTACAGACCGGCGCCGAGGTGGAACCCGGTCGCACACGGGACGGTGACGTGGAGTGGACGGTCCGACCCGTCGGCCATCCGGAGCCGGATCGTCCCGCCGAGCAGCCGACGGTTCGATGGATCGAATGCGAGCCCGGTGAGATCGATGTCGAGGATCGGCTCGTGGAGTCCGTGCTCGTGTTCGATCGAGCCGGTGACGACCTTGTGCAGTGTCGATCCGAACCCTTCCACCTGCACCGTGTGGAGGAAGATGCCGTAGCGCGAGCCGTCGGCCCGCTCGCAGAGGATCGGACTCCAGATCATCGAGAACGACAGGCCTTCGAGAGGATCGATCCGCTCCACGTCGGCCGGTGGCTGCCCCACCTCGTAGCGGACGCCCCACGAGTGGTCGCGGGTCGAGATCCACGAACCGTCGTCCATCGTGGTCCGCTCACCGTCGATCTCGATCCAACCGGACGCCGTGCCGATCTGGTGGTAGCGCACGAGTTCGGCGGACACGCGGGTCCCGACGAGGTTCCGTTGGTGGGTGCGCTCCTCGAGCGCACAGGGGAGGGCGCCGGTGAACGTCCAGTCGAAGGCGAGCGGCTGTTCCTCGTTCGGCTCGAGGAGGAAGCGCACCGACCGGAGCGGTTCGAGGATCTCGTACCGGATGGGCCCGATGGCCGACTCCTCGAACGCGGGGGACAGGCGTCGACTGGCGCGGACGGTGATCTGCTCCACGCCTCGGGACATCCCGGCGTAGGCGTCCATCACGTCCCGGTTCGGGTACTTGCCGAGCCCGAAGCCGAGTTGCAGCGACCCGTCGCGGGCGACCGCCATCGCACACACCTTCTCGGTCCACGCGAGGTCGCTCGATCCGACGACGCCGAAGGTGTCGGTGATCTGGTGGCAGAACTGCTCGTCGGCGGCGACGAGGGGACCGGTGGGGTTCACGGGCACGGCTCCTGGACGGACTGGTTCCTCGAATCCTGCCCCACGCCGGGCGGGTTCCGGTGTGCCCCCCGCCCGGAGGCCGTGGCAGGCTGGACGGCATGGACGACCCCACCCTCGAGGACTCCCCGCAGGATGCGGCGTTCCGAGCCGAGGCTCGTGCGTTCCTCGCAGCCCACGCGACCCTCCGGCACGGGACCGACCGGACCACGCTCCTCTCGACCGACACCTCGCTCGACGCCGAGTTGGCCCACATCGGATCGTGCCGAGCCTGGCAGCGGACGCTGTTCGACAACGGGTGGGCCGGCATCACCTGGCCGGCCGAGTACGGCGGTCGCGGCGGCACCCAGCAGGAGGCGAAGATCTTCGCCCAGGAGGAACTGCGGTACGAGGTCACGAACAACGCACTGAGCATCGGCCTCCAGATGGTCGGGCCGACACTGCTCGATCATGCGGATGACGACCAGAAGGAGCGGTTCCTGCCGCCGATGCTCCGGGGCGAGCACCTGTGGTGCCAGTTGTTCTCGGAACCGGGCGCCGGATCCGACCTCGCAGGCCTCACGACGCGCGCGGAGCTCGACGGTGATGAGTACGTGGTGAACGGCCAGAAGGTCTGGACCTCATCCGCGCACGTCGCGGACTGGGGGATGATGCTCGCCCGCACCGACTGGGACGTGCCGAAGCACCGCGGCATCTCGTACTTCCTCGTCGACATGCGCAGCCCGGGGATCGAGGTGCGACCGCTCCGGCAGATCACCGGGTTCGCCCACTTCAACGAGGTGTTCCTCACCGATGTCCGCGTTCCGGCGGCGAACCTCATCGGCGGCCCGGGCAACGGATGGCGGGTGGCCATGACGACGCTCGCCAACGAGCGCAACATGATCGGCAGCGGGTCCGGGATCTCCTTCGACTCGATCCTCGACCTCGCCCGTTCCTCCGGGGGGGCGCAGGACCCGGTGCTCCGTCAGGAACTCGCCCACTCGTACACGCGGTTCCACCTCGTCGCTTGGCTGGCCGGCCGGGCGCGGGTGCGAGCGCAGCGCGGCGACCACCTGGGTCCCGAGGCGAGCGTGCTCAAGTTGCTGGCCAGCCAGAAGGTCGCCCTCGACGGTGACCTCGTCATGGCGCTGCAGGGGGCCGGCGGCATGCTGCGCCTCGACGATGCGCCGTTCGACGGGATGTGGCAGTCGTACTTCCTGAACCAGTGGTCGGTCCGCATCGGTGGAGGGACCGAGCAGATCCAGCGCAACGTGCTCGGCGAGCGGGTGCTCGGTCTGCCGCCGGAGGCCCGGGACGACAAGACCCTCCCGTTCCGCGACGTCCCCCGGAACTAGGCCGACCCCGACGCGATCCGGAGGACCGCGCAGGCGTCCTCGAGCGCGACCGTCCGCCGGAACGGCGGCATGGCATCGAGCAGTTCGCGTCGGTAGCCGCGGGTCGCGAGGCGCGGATCGAGTACGGCCACCACTCCACGGTCGTCCCGACGACGCAGCAACCGGCCGGCCCCCTGTGCGAGTGTGAGTGCGGCCGCCGGCACGTCGACCGCGGTGAACGCACCCAGACCCGAGGCCTCGGCACGCTCCCGCCGTGCGGCGTGGAGCGGTTCGGTCGGGACCGGGAACGGGATGCGGTCGATGACGACGAGGACGCAGGCCGTACCCGGGGCGTCGATGCCCGCCCAGAAGGTACGGGTGCCGACGAGCACCGAGTGCTCATCGGCCAGGAACCTCCGGGTGAGCTCGGCGGGTGCCGCCTCGCCCTGCACGAGGATCTCGCCCCCGACGTCGGCACCGAGTCCGGCGGTGCGCAGGCACCCGGCGAAGTGGTCCACGTTGGCCCTCGAGGTGCACAGGACGAGTGCACGGCCACCCGCCGCCCGCACGAGCGCCTCGAGGTGTCCGGCTGCGGCCTCGAGCCATGCATCACGAGCCCGCGCCGGATCCGGCAGGGTCGGGTCGACGAACAGCGTCCCCTGCTCGTGCCAGTCGAACGTGGGCGGCACGGAGAGCGGCACGAAACCGCGGCCCGTGGCCCGCACCGGTGCCGACTCGGGATCCCGGTCCGGTCCCGGCGGTTCCCCCCAACGCCCGGGCGGTGCCTCGGGATCGAGTCCGAGCGCGTCGGCGAGCGCGCGGTAGGGCGGCGACCCTCCGAGGGTGGCCGATACGAGGATCGTCGGACGGGACTCGAGCAGGTGCTCGGCCATCGGAGGACCCACCTCGAGCGGAGCGAGTCGGATCCGGGTCCGGTCGCCCCGACCCTCGACCCAGAGCACCTCATCGGGCCGGCCCTCAGCGATCCGGCGAACCGCCTCGATCCGGGTGGTGGCGAGGCGAGCCACCCGTTTCGCCTCCGCCTCCTCGGAGGTCGAGAGGCCGGATCGGGCCGTGGCGATGTGCTCCGCGACGGCTGCGCAGGCGCCCTGGACGGCCCGGAGCGGCTCGTCGAGCAGCCGCTGGCCGTCCAGCCCGTCGAGCAGCCCCTGGAGGTGGTCGGCGGAACGGGTGATGGCGTCGACCGGCTTCGCCGGGGCGCCATGACGGCGCAGCATCGTGGCGAGACGACCGAGGCCCGCCGGGAGGAGGTCCACCCCGAACGAACGGGTCGCGGCCTCGGCGAGCGCGTGCGCCTCGTCCACCACGAGGATGTCGTGCTCCGGGAGCACGTTGCCCTCCGCTCCGAGGTCGAGGCATGCCAGGGCGTGGTTCACGATCACGACGTCGGCCTCGGCAGCGAGCCCTCGCGCCCGTTCGGCGAAGCAGCGTGGGCCCTCCTCGCACTCGCGGGCCCCGGGACACTCCTGACCGGAACAGGAGCAGGCGGCCCACGAGGCGTCGGAGACGTCGGCGGGGAGCTCGGCGCGGTCCCCGCTCGACGACGATGCGGCGAACGCACGGATCGCGTCCACGTCGGAGTCGAAGTCCGCACCGGGGCGGACATCGAACAGCGCGTCCGGATCCTTGGCGTTCGCCAACTTGGCGAGACACACGTAGTTCGCCCGACCCTTGAGCGTCACGGCGCTGCACGGCACCCCGGACGCGCGTCGCAACTGGGGGACGTCCTTGCCGATGAGTTGGTCCTGCAGGGCGATCGTGGACGTGGCGACGACGACCCGGAGGCCGGACGCGACGGCGGGGGAGAGGTAGGCGAGGCTCTTGCCCGATCCGGTCGGGGCCTCGGCCACGAGGTGGTGCCCGCTGCGGATCGCGGCCGCGACCGCGTCGGCGAGCATCCGTTGGCCCGGTCGATCCTCGCCGTCCAGGCCGGCCACGGCCGCGGCGAGCACCGCAGCCGGATCGGCGCGCCAGTGCGTGTACTCCGCGGGGGCCTCGTCGGTCACTCGGCGAGGCTACGCCGATGGGCCCGGCGGCCGGGGCGATGGGGTCGCTACGGGATCGTGAATCCGGAGCTGGCCGATGCCGTGCCGTTCCCGATCGTGTTGACCGCCCGGACCCGGTAGTCGCAGGTGTCGTTCGTGGTGGTCGAACACGCTGTGATCGTCGCACCGGTCCCGGTCGTGGTGAGCGAGGTCCAGGACCCCCAGGTGGTCCCGCCGTCGGTGCTCAGCTGGTACTCGATGTCCGTGATGGCCGGACTCGAGGATCCGAGCGTCCAGGCGAGCACGGCATCGCCGCTGCTCAACGTGGCCGAGAAGCCGGTGAGTTGCGCCGGGACGTCGGCCGCAGTGGCGGAGTCCGAACTGCTCGCGCCGGTACCGATGGCGTTGACGGCTCGGACCTCGACGTCGCAGGTCTCGCCCGCGCCGCAGGTGATCGTCCGCGAGGTGCCGGTGCCACCCGTACCCGACCAGGCCGAGAACGTCACGCCGGCATCCGTGGAGTACCGGGTCTGGTACTCGGTCAGGTTCGGCGTCCCCAGGTTCGTCGGCGCGGTCCACGACGCGTCCACCGTGCCCG
>JBEAXD010000103.1:0-5239 GCA_041159995.1 Actinomycetota bacterium
GGCTCGAGGCCGCGGAGATCCCGGACGACCTCGCCGGGCGGTTCGCCGCCGTGCTCGAGCACGAGCCGATCCCGTTCATCTCGTACCCGTACGAGTGGTCCTTCTCGATGCTCCAGGATGCCGGGGCACTGCACCTCGAACTGCTGCTCGCCTCGCTCGAGGAGGGCATCACGATGAAGGACGGGTACTCCTTCAACCTGCAGTTCGTGGGGGCCCGGCCGACCTTCATCGACGTGGGGTCGTTCGAGCCGGTGCGCCCCGGGCCGTGGATCGGGTACCGGCAGTACTGCCAGACGATCCTGTACCCGCTCATGCTCGAGGCCCACCTCGGCGTGCCGTTCCAGCGCACGCTGCTCGGTCACCTCGACGGCATCCCGCCGCAGGAGATGGCCCGGTTGCTCCGGGGCACCAAGAAGTACCGCCGTGGCGTGTTCCGGAACGTGACCGTGCAGGCGGCCACCGACCGGCGGTTCGACCGCGGTGGGCGCAAGACCCAGGAGGACCTCGCGGCCTCCGGGTTCGGTGCGGAGTTGAACAAGGCCCTGACCAAGAAGCTGCTCGCGACGACGACCGGCCTGCGGAGCGAACGTTCGGAATCGGCCTGGGTCGCCTACCGCAACACCTGCTCGTACTCGGACGCCGATCGTGAGGCGAAGGAGCGGTTCATCCGTGAGGTCGTGGCCGACCGCCGTCCCGGATCGGCCTGGGACCTCGGGGCGAACGACGGCGTGTACGCCCGGATCGTCGCTGAACGGGCGGAGCACGTGCTCGCCGTCGACTACGACGACGTCACGGTGGACGCGATGTACCGGTCGTTCCGGGCCGACGGCATCACGAACATCCTCCCCCTGGTCATGAACCTCGTCGATCCGTCCCCCGCCCGGGGTTGGCGCAACGCCGAACGGCGTGCCTTCACCGATCGCGGGCGTCCGGACCTCGTGCTGGCCCTCGCCCTCATCCACCACCTGGCGCTCGCCGCGAACGTCCCCCTCGGCCAGATCGTGGACTGGTTCGCCGACCTCGGGGGCACCCTCGTCGTCGAGTTCGTGGAGCCGCACGATCCCATGGCCGACCGCCTGCTCGGCAACAAGGCGGCCGGGCTCTTCCCGGACTACCGGATCGAGGAGTTCGAACGCCTGCTCGGCGAGCGGTACCAGGTCACCTCGCACCTGCGCCTGCCGTCGGGCGGCCGCACGCTCTACGTCGCCGAACCTCGCGGCTGATCCGCCGCCCGAGCGCACCGGATCGGGGTCGTCGGTGTCACAATGACGCCGGTGGCCCGGTGTCGGGTCCGTTCCGAGGAGTGAGTGTGAGCCGATTCCCGTTCCCACACCCGTACGGTTGGTTCCAGGTCGCGTACCCGGATGACCTCGAGCCCGGTGGCGTGAAGGCCCTGCGCTTCTGGAGCACCGACCTCGTGCTCTGGAGGGACGAGGCGGGGGAGTACCACCTCCAGGATGCGTTCTGCCCGCACCTCGGTGCGCACCTCGGCGTCGGCGGCCACGTGCAGGACGGCGCCATCACCTGCCCGTTCCACGGGTGGCGGTTCGACGGATCGGGTTCCTGCCTCGAGATCCCGTACTCGGAGAAGATCAACCGCAAGGCCCGATTGCGGACCTACCCGGTCGTGAACCGGAACGGGTTCATCCTCGCCTGGCGGCATCCGGACGAGACGGTCGCGCCGATGTGGGAGGTCGATGCGATCGCCGAGTACGGCGACGAGGAATGGTCGACCTACTACACGTCGGAGTACGAGATCCGGACGATCCCGCAGGAGATGATGGAGAACTCCGCGGACCCGGCCCACTTCCTGTTCGTGCACGGCACCGAGACGGTCGCCGAGGTCGAGGAGTACAACACCGACGGTCCGTGCTCGGTGATGCTCTCCAAGCAGAGCTACGTGACGCCCCGCGGCACCACCTGGGGACGGATCGATGTCTACAACTTCGGCCCCGGCTACTCGAAGGTGTGGTTCTCCGGCATCGTGGACGCGATCAACATCGCGACGACGACGCCGATCGACGAAGAATCCTGTGTGGTCCGATTCAACTTCATGGTGCGCAAGTTCGAGGACGAGCGCATGACGTCGACCGTCGCCGAGGCCTTCGTCAAGGAGATCAACAAGCAGATCGTCGAGGACAAGCCGATCTGGGAGAACAAGACGTTCCTCCCGGTGCCGGCACTCGCCGACACCGACGGCCCGATCCTGAAGTTCCGGAAGTGGTACGCGCAGTTCTACGCCGAGGGTGTTCCGGCCGGAGCGTGAGCTCCCGATCGGTCACTGCTCGTAGAGCACGTCGTCGACCAGCTTCTCGCCGAGGAACGACCCATCGGGGTCGAAACGGTACGAGGAGAAGTCCTTGGTGAACTCGAGGTGCATGTCGGCCGGACCGCTACGGTTCTTCTCGACACTGAGGACGACCTGTCGCTGGAACTGTTCGGAGCGCGCGGAGTTGTAGGCGAGCGCGACCTTCGACACGGCGAGCATCTTCTCGTTGAGCGTGATCGCGACGTCGCACTCGTGCGCCAGCGCCGCCGAACCCCGGAGGTCCCCGATCCGGAGGCGTCGGGCGGTGATGCCGTCGTGGTCGCCGGCCGCCGTGGCCACGACGGCGACGTTGTGCTGCAGTGCGATGTCCTTGAGCCCTTCGGCCACCGCGAGCGTGCGCTCCTCGTCGGACCTGAGGTGCTCGTGGAGCGGGACCTTCTGCAGGTAGTCGACGATCACGACGCCGCCGGGCCCGACGGTCTGGGCGATGCGCTCGATGGCGGCCAGATCGGTCGCCCGTCCCGACCCGCCGGCGATCCGGAGGTGCTCGCCCCAGTGGGTCGCCCGGCGGATGGCCTCGTCGGCGAGGGGCTGTTCCGCTGCGGTCCCGAGCGGCTCCCCGACGAGGACGACCCGGCGGACGAGGTCACGCGCGGCGTCGACGAGCACCTGCTCATCGGGGCGCGCGGAGGTCCGCACCTCCACCGCGAGGAGCCGTTCGACGACCTCCCGTGGCGGGTGTTCGTAGCAGACGACCGCGGTCGGCACACCTGCGATCGCGAAGGTTCGCGCCCACTGGAGCGCGAGGATCGTCTTCCCGATGCCGGGTCGACCGCCCACGATCGTGAGCTGCCCGGTCCGGACGCCGCCCATGAGGACCTGATCGAGCGGGGTGAACCCGGTCGGGATCGCGACGTCGGGCGCGCCGAGTGCGCCCGAATCGATCCCGGTGAGCAGGTCGCGGAGGCTGTCGCCGTTCAGTCCGGTCACGTGGTCGAGAAGGATTCGGCGACGCGGATCGCAGCAGGACCGGCGACCACGACGAACAGGGCGGGCAGGATGCACAGCACGACGGGGAACACGAGCTTGACCGGCAACTTGAGGGCGCGCTCCTCGGCCCGTTGACGCCGCTTGGTCCGCATCTCCGTCGACTGCACCCGCAGGATCTGGGCGATCGGGATGCCGTACTTCTCGGCCTGGTTGAACGCGTGCACGAATGAGCGCAGGTCCGAGACGTCGGTGCGCTCGAGCATGCGTTCGAGCGCGGTCGAACGGGCCATCCCGAGTTGGACATCCTGGAGCGTCCGGCCGAGTTCCTCGGGGAGCGGGCCGGAACCGCGGGCCACACGGAGTACCGCGTTGTCGAAGGAGAGTCCCGCCTCGACGCACACCGTGATCTGGTCGAGGACGTCCGCCAGCTGGTTCTCGATGACCTGCTGGCGGTCGGCACCCTTCGACTGCAGGCGCACATCAGGGAGGAAGAACAGCAGCACCGTGATCGCGATGCCCACGACGAGCACCTTGAGGCTGGGGGTCGCCAGCATGAGGAGGACGGTGAGCGCGCCGCCGGTGAGGCCGAGAACGGCCTTCGAGGCGAAGATGCGATCGGGTGTCCACTCCTCGCCGAGCCCCGCGAGTTGGATGCGTTGCTCGATCGAATCGCGGAGCCCGTTCGGCGTCCATCGGCGGGCCCGGGCGGCGAGACCCTGCATCATGGGGGACAGCACCCGGTCCTGAGCCGATTCGGAGAGCCGCGACTCCCTGAGGTTCGTCGTCGACGATGAACCCATCCGGAGATTGGATGTCGCCTGTGAGCGTTCGTCGCGGGCCCCGGAGAGCGCCCACCACGCGAGCGGGATCGAACTGCCGAGCGCGAGCGCTCCGAGGATGACGATCGGGGACACGGTGACTCCTAGTAGTCGAAGCGCAGCATGCGCTTCATCCAGAGCCCACCGACGGTGAGCAGGCTGAGACCCATGAGGATCATGATCCAACCCACGGGCGAGTCGGTGAGCGTGCCGAGGTAACCGGGGTTCGCGATCTGGATGAACAGCGCGGTGCCGAAGGGCATGACGAACAGCACGATCGCCGAGAGCTTGCCCTCCCCGCTCAGCGCCTTGATCTGGCGTCGCACGCCGTTGCGGTCGCGGATCGTCGCGTAGACGTTGTCGAGGACCTCGGCGAGGTCGCCACCGACCATCCGGTGGATCTCGATCGCCTGGACGACCCATCGGAAGTCCTCGCTGTCCACCCGGTCCGCGAGCGCGCCGAGCGCCTCGTCCGTGTCCCGACCGAGGCGTGCCTCGACGACGACCCGTTGGAACTCGGAGGCCGTGGGCTCGTCGGATTCACGTGCGACCGCATCGATCGCCTGCGTGATGCTGAAGCCGGCCCGCAGCGACCCGGCCATGAGCGGGAGGGTCTGCTCGAGTTGATCGGCGAATGCGGTCTGGCGCTTGGTGACGCGGCGCTGCACGTAGAGGTAGGCGAGGATCACCGCGACGACCGCGAGGGCCAGGCCGACGACGAGTCCCGAGATGATGAGCCCGACCAGGAACGCCGCCGCGGCGGTGCCGCCCACGACGAGGAGGAACTCGCCGGGCCGCATGTCCATCCCGGCGCGCTCGAGCGTGCGGTCGAGCCCGGCCTCGCGAGCCCCGCGATCGAGGTTGCGATCGATGAGGTCGGTCGCCCCGCGTCGGAGGTCGGCGATGGTGGACCCCGCGGACCTCCCGGCCCCGGCGAGTTGGCTCCGGCTGGCCTCGGGTCGGAACAGGAACCAGCCGAGTGCACCGAGTCCGATCACCGCGAGGGCCACACCGATCCAGAGCGCGACCGCCGATTGGAGGACCCCGCCGGAACCGGCGGTCGATCCCGCCGGCACGGTGGGCGTGGGGAGCGCCGCATCGGCGCCGGCCTCGGTCGCATCGACCGGCAGGCTGAACCGGGTCGAACCGGTCTGCACGCCGT
>JBEAXD010000108.1:0-6588 GCA_041159995.1 Actinomycetota bacterium
GTGCACGAACTCGCGCTCGTGCACCTCTCCACCGCCCAGGAGCGCGGCCATGAGGCCCTCGCCCAGGCCGAGGTCGCGATCGACGCGATGGCCGGCATCGTCGAGACCACGGGCGCACGCCTCGGCAACGCGGCCCAGCCGCTCGCCGACGCACTGGCGCAGGCCCGGCTCGCGTTCGTGCAGATCGCCGGCGAACTCGCGGGTGACCTCAGCGCGGCCGCGGGCGCGACCGGCGGCGAGTCGGTCGAGGACCCGCAGGCCTAGCGGACCATCAGGCTGTCGGGGCCGGGGCGATGGCGTCGGCCTCCCAGCGCCCGCCGGGTCCGGCCATCACCACGAACTCCACGCGCGCGCCCTCGGGGATCACGCGCGTGCCGTCGGCGATGCGCGTGCAGTGGAACGGGTAGCGCTCACCGTCGTCGCCCTCGATGACGCCGAGGCCGCGCGGCTCGTCGAACTCGATGACGGTGCCGAGCACGGTCGCTACTGGACGATCTTCGAGATCGGCAGCTCGATGATGCCGGTCGCCCCCGCATCGCGCAGCGCCGGGATCAGGGTGTTGATCTCCGACTTCGCGACGACCGTCTCGACCGCGTAGCCCTCCTCGCCGAACAGCTTGGAGACGGTGGGCGACCGCAGCGCCGGCAGCAGACCGATGACGGTGTCGAGGCCGGACTCCTCGACGTTCATCTTCACGAGCACCCGTCCACGGGCCTCGAGCGCACCGGAGAGCAGGGTCTGCAACTGCTCCATCGCCTTGCGCTTCGCGGGGTCCGCGTGGGCCGCAGGGTTCGCGATGAGTTCGGTGTGGGAGACGAGGATCGTGTCGAGCACCCGCAGCCCCGCGGCGCGCAGGGCACGCCCGGTCTCGGTGATCTCCACGACCGCATCGGCGATCTCGGGGATCTTCGCCTCGGTCGCGCCGTAGGACAGCGTGATCTCCGCCTCGACCCCGTGCTGCTCGAAGAAGCGCTGCGTGAGCGAGGGGTACTCGGTCTGGACCCGCACTCCGGACGGCAGGTCGGCGACGCTGCGGGCGGGCGAGTCGCCGGCGACGGCGAGCACCATGCGGATGGGCCGGGCTGTGGCCTTCGAGTAGTGCAGTTGGGTCAGGGTCTCGACCGCCGAGTCGGTCTCCTCGATCCAGTCACGCCCGGTGATGCCGACATCGAAGAGGCCCGCCGCGACGTAGCGCGGGATCTCCTGGGGCCGCAGGATCGTGACGTCGATGACCCGCGGGTCGTCGATCGATCCCTTGTAGTCGACGTCCGACCCGCGCGAGACGGGGAGGTCGGCGTCATCGAAGAGCTGGAGGGTGGCCCGTTCGAGGGAACCCTTGGGGAGGACGAGTCGCAGCACGGCGATGATTCTGGCAGGTCAGGCCCGGTCACTCCCACCGGAAAGGCGCCCGACGAGGTTCGCCATCTCGATCGCGGTGATCGCGGCCTCCTCCCCCTTGTGTCCCTCGGAACCGCCGACCCGCTCGAGGGCCTGCTGGCGGGTGTCGACGGTCAGCACCCCGAAGATGATCGGGACACCCGTGTCGAGTGAGGCCTGCATGATCCCGCGGGCGGCCTCCCCCGCCACGTAGTCGAAGTGCGGCGTGTCGCCCCGGACGACCGCCCCGAGGCAGATCACCGCATCGGCCGCACCGTGCGCCGCGAGCTGCTTGGCCGTGAGCGGCAGTTCGTAGGCCCCGGGCACGGAGACGACCGTGAGCGCGTCATCGGCGAGCCCGTGCTCGGCGAGCGCCCGACGCGCCCCGTCGAGCAGCGCGCCCGTGATGTCCTCGTTGAATCGACTCACCACGATGGCGACCCGCAGGCCCGCGGCGTCGAGTCCCTCGGTCGGGAACGCGTACTCCCCCATCAGTCCTCCCCACCACTCGGGGTTCCGTCCTCGAGGTCGAGGAGGTGACCCATCTTCTCCGCCTTGGCCCGCAGGTACGCGATGTTCTCGGCGTTCGGCGTCACCTCGAGCGGGACGCGCTCGACGATCTCGAGGCCGAAGCCCTCGAGCCCCCCGTACTTCGACGGGTTGTTGGTCATGAGGCGCATCGTCGTGATGCCGAGGTCGACGAGGATCTGCGATCCGATCCCGTACTCGCGCGAATCGACCGGCAGCCCGAGCTCGACGTTCGCCTCGACGGTGTCCCGACCCTGATCCTGCAGGGTGTAGGCCCGCAACTTGTGACCGAGACCGATGCCGCGCCCCTCGTGGCCCCGCAGGTAGACGAGCACGCCGGTCCCCTCAGCTGCGATCCGGGCGAGGGCCCCGTCGAGCTGCGGGCCGCAGTCGCACCGCATGGACCCGAAGATGTCGCCGGTGAGGCACTCCGAGTGCACCCGGACCAGCACGTCCCGGGCCCCCGACACGTCGCCCATGGTGAAGGCGATGTGCTCCGCGCCGTCGAGCAGGCTCTCGAACACGTAGGCCGTGAACTCGCCGTGCTGGGTCGGGATCCGGGCCTCACTCACCCGCTTGACGAGCTTCTCGGCGTGCCGGCGGTACCGGATGAGGTCGGCGATCGTGATGAGGTGCAGCCCGTGCTCCCGGGCGAACACCTCGAGTTGGGGCATCCGCGCCATCGTGCCGTCGTCGTTGACCACCTCGGCGAGCACACCGGCCGGTTCGAGTCCTGCGAGGCGGGCGAGGTCCACCCCGGCCTCGGTGTGACCGGCCCGCTTGAGCACCCCGCCCTCCCGGTAGCGCAACGGGAAGATGTGCCCGGGGCGCACGAGGTCGGCGGGTCGCGCCAACGGGTTGATGAGGGTGCGCACCGTGTGGGCGCGGTCGGCCGCCGAGATACCGGTGGAGACGCCCTCGGCCGCGTCCACCGACACCGTGAACGCCGTGCGCTGCGCCTCGGTGTTGTCGGCCACCATGAGCGGGATGTTCAGCGCGTCGAGGCGATCGCCCATCATCGGCATGCAGATGACGCCCGAGGTGTGGCGGACCATGAACCCCATCGTCTCCGGGGTGATCCGCTCGGCCGCCATGATGAGGTCGCCCTCGTTCTCACGGTCCTCGTCGTCGACGACCACGACGATCTCGCCCCGCCGCACCGCGTCGACCGCGGCCTCGATGTGGGAGAAGGACATCAGGGTGCTCCTTGATCGGCGCCGAGCAGCCGCTCGACGTACTTGGCGAGGACGTCGACCTCGAGGTTCACCGGATCGCCCGGCGCCTTCGGGCCGAGCGTGGTGACGCTGAGGGTGTGCGGGATGACGGCGATGTCGAAGCCGTCGGCGTGGAGCGAGGCGACCGTGAGGCTGATGCCGTCCACGGTGATCGAGCCCTTCTCGACGATGTACCGCAGCAGCGACGCAGGCGCAGCGAATCGCATCCGGGTGGATCCGTCGGGCAACGCGTCACGGGCGACGAGCGAGCCGACCCCGTCGACGTGACCCTGCACGATGTGACCACCGAGCCGGTCCTCGAGCCGCACGGGTCGTTCGAGGTTGACGGGCGAGCCGGCCCGGAGCGATCCGAGGGCGGTGCGGTCGAGGGTCTCGGTGACCGCATCGGCGGCCCACCAGGAGTCGGTGAACTCGACGACGGTGAGGCAGCAGCCGTTCACGGCGATCGACGCGCCGAGCACCACGTCGGCGAGCACGGCGGTCGCAGCGATCTCGATGCGGGCCCCGCCCTCGTTCGGCTCGACGGCCCGGACCGTACCGAGCTCCTCCACGATGCCGGTGAACATCAGGCCACCTCCGGAACGGTGATCGGATCGAGGGTGATACGGACGTCGACGCCGACCGGCGTCGTGTCGACGATCCGCCACCGCGACGCGTCGGCGAGCGTGGCCGGTCCCGCGAGGTCGAACGCCGGTCGCGCGTCGCGCCCCAGCAGCACCGGCGCGATGTAGGCGACGACGCGATCCGCGAGGCCGAGGTCCAGGAACGCGCCGTGCAGTGCGGCCCCGCCCTCGACCATCGCCTGGACCACGCCGTGGCGCTCGGCGAGGACGGTGAGCACCTGCTCGAGGTGCACGCCCCCGTTCTGGGGGTCGACGGTCTCGACCTCGGCCCCGGCCGCGGTCCACTCGGCGATGCGACCGGCCGGCGCGCCGGCGGTCGTGAAGACGAGCGGGGTGCCGAGCGCCGGGTCGAACAACGGGCCCTCAGCGGGCACTCGGCCCCGGGCGTCGAGGAGGACGCGCCGGGGCTGGCGCTCGGCCGGAGGATCGCAGTCGCGTGCGGTCAGGCTCGGCCGATCGGCGAGCGCGGTGCCGGAGCCGACGATGACGGCCTGGGACTCCGCCCGGATGCCGTGCGCGTCGGCCCGGGCCTCGGGCCCGGTGATCCACTGCGAGGTGCCGTCGGCGGCGGCGGTGCGTCCGTCGAGACTCGCCGCGGTCTTGAGGAGGGCGAACGCCCGACCCGAACGCCGCTGGTGGAGGTAGGGCGCGAGCAGTGCGTCCGCAGCCCCGGCACCGGGCCCCGTCTCGACCACGATGCCGGCGTCCCGCAGGTGGGCGATGCCGCGCCCGGCGACCCGGGGGTCGGGGTCCTCGATCGCGACGACGACGCGGGTGATGCCGGCTGCGATCAGGGCGTCGGTGCAGGGCGGCGTGCGCCCGTGGTGGGAGCAGGGTTCGAGGGTGACGAAGGCGGTGGCACCGCGTGCCGCCTCGCCCGCGGCGGCGAGCGCACCGACCTCGGCGTGGTCCCCGCCGGGAGCCCGGGTCGAGCCCTCGCCGATCACGGCGCCGTCCGCACCGACGATGACGCACCCGACCCACGGATTGGGCGGGGCGACCCGACGCGCGCGCGAGGCGAGGCGCAGGGCCTGCTGCATCGCCAGATCGTCGCTCGTCATCGCCATCGGTCCTCACGTGCCTCGACCCGAGGGGTGCCGATGGGGGCGCGACGGTCGAGCCACACGACAGCGAGCGCGGACGAGCGACGCGAGCGCGCCGTCCACGATCGACTCCGATGTGCTCGTCGCCACCCTCTCCCATCCGGACTGTGACCGTCGGCCCAGGGTTCTCACCTGGTCGGCC
Organism: Actinomycetota bacterium; assembly: GCA_041159995.1. GTDB lineage: Bacteria > Actinomycetota > Acidimicrobiia > IMCC26256 > IMCC26256 > IMCC26256. Next base: position 5,009 of record JBEAXD010000108.1, read on the forward strand.
CGACGCTGGCGGCGCCGGGTTCGCGGGCTGCCCGATCACCTCGACGAGGTGTCGGGATCACCGCCGGTCGGGACTCGCACCCATACCCCGAGGGTTCGCTACGAACTTGTGGGCGGAACGGTACCACCGGGTCGTTTCGTCCCCCTCCTCGGGCGACGACGGGGTCCGAGTGCCCTATCGACCGTGACAGCCGTCACCGGACGATCCGGCGGATGGATCACCCCACCGAAGGAGCACGCATGGCCAGGACCCGATCATCGACCGGAAGCAGGCGGATGATCCTGCGAACCGTCGCCGCGCTCCTCGTGGGCGGCCTGGCGCTCGCCGCGTGCGGATCCGAGTCGTCCGACTCCGGCGGCGAGGACGGGTCGACCTCGACGACCATGAGCCGCCGGGCCGTCCGAGCAGTCTGTGACGCCGCGGTGGACGCAGCCGACGCAGCGTCCACCGACCTCTCGGAGATCGCGAACGGGCACATCGACGCCTTCAACGCGGCCATCGACGCGATCGAGGCCTGGGACACCGGCGATACGGCCACCTTCACGGCCAAGGCCGCGGAGTTCCGCGCCTTCGCCGCCAACGAGGCGAACCAGGGCGCACGCATCGAGGCGGATCGGGCGACGATCCGTCGGACCGAGCAGGCCTGTCGCCGCGCCCTCGGCGGCGAGGAGATGAGCCCGGCCTGCGAGCAGGCGATCGACCTCCTCGAACGCTGGCGGGAACACACCTACGAGCTCATCACCGCGGCGGACGGGCTGTACGCCGCGGGCGAGCAACTGCTGCGCGGGGCCGAGACCGACAACCAGTCCATGATCGACGCCGCGCTCAGCCAGATCGACGCCGCGGGATCGGAGTGGGACGCCGGCCTCGCCGACGACGACGAGCAGTTCGACGCGGTCGACGGCGCCCTCACGAAGTGCCGGAAGGGGGACACCACCCTGCAGTCGCGGGCGGATCCGACCGGACCCTCAGTGCGGCCGCCCGCCGACCAGTAACTCGAGTGCGTGCGGAACGCCCGGGAGGCAGACGTCGAGCGCCTCGACCGCGCCCTTCGGCGAGCCGGGCACGTTGAGCACGAGTGCGGTGCCGACCGTACCGGCGACGGCGCGCGACAGCATGCCCAACGGTCGGCCCTCGGCGTCCGACGCGCGCCGGACGGCCTCGACGAACCCGGGCGCCTCGCGCTCGATCACCGCGCGCGTGCCCTCGGGGGTGAGATCGCGCGGCCCGAAGCCCGTCCCGCCGGTCGTGACGACGAGACCGCTGAAGTCCTCGGTCAGGTCCCGCAGCGCGCCGGCGACCTCGTCGACGCCGTCGCGGCACACGGCGTGCCGGTCGACGGTCGCACCCACGGCGGCGAGGCGCGCGACGAGGGCGGGACCGGACGCGTCCTCCCGCGCCCCGGCCACCACGCCGTCGGACACGGTGAGGACGCGGGCCGCGAACGTCATGGCCTCACGCGGGCCAGGATGCGTCGCGGATCGCGCGGCACGCGGCCAACTGGTCGGGCGCACGGAAGATCGCGGAGCCGGCGACGAGGATGTCGGCACCGGCGGCTGCGGCCAGCGGACCGGTCTCGA
>JBEAXD010000149.1:0-2903 GCA_041159995.1 Actinomycetota bacterium
GCGGCGGTGCGCGCGCTGCTCGGGGACCTCGCCGCGGCCGGGGACCCGTTCGCCGCCGTGCTCGATGCGTTCGGTCGCGGCGACCACGACCTCGTCCTCGACCTCGGCGGTCAGGTCGTCCGGGTGCTCGACGGCACCGGCACCGATGTCGTGGCCGTCGACGGCGGGTTCGCGGCCGGCCCCGAACGGCCGGTGGCAGTGGTCGGGGGTCCGACCGAACTCGGCCGGTTGCGCGAGGCGTGGGCCACCCCGAGTCCGGTCCGCCTCGCCCGGCTCGTGGAGCACGGCGGACTCACCATCGCCGCGCACGCCCGCAACCTCGCCCGCGAGCCCGCACCCGAGATCCTCACGATGGCCTGCTGGAGCCCCGAGGCCTGCGAGGACCTCATCGCGATCGTCGAGGCCGCGAACCGATGGGCCCCCGATCCGGACGACCCGGTCCCCGGCCTCGAGGTGTCGTTGCGCACGATCGATCCGGCGCTCCTCGCCCGGCTCGAGCGTGATCTCCGGGAGACCGTGTGGCCCCGCCTCGTCGCGCACTGGCCCGAGGTCGCGCGCACCCCGATCCACGACGCCTTCGTGATCCGGTACGAGCCGGGACCGCTCACCGACCACCTACCGCTGCACCACGACATCGCGCAGGTGAGTGCGAGCGTGCGGCTCAACCACGGCTACACGGGAGGAGCGCTCGTCTTCCCCCGTCAGGGCTGGGACTCCCGCGACCTCGAGGTCGGTGATCTCGTCGCGTGGCCGTCGCTCGTGACCCACCCGCACGGTGGGGCGACGGTGACCTCGGGCGTGAAGTACGGGCTCACGATCTGGTTCGCGCTCCCCGGGTGACGGTCAGCAGCCGAGGTCCGTGGTGGCGTCGGTGACCGCTGTGCGCACTGCGGCGACCGCTGCGGCGGCCTTCGCCTTCGCGGCCGTCGGGTCGGCGTCGTAGGTCTGCGCCGCCGAGTCGAGATCGGTCGATGCCGTGCGGATGGCATCGGTGATCGCCGCCGGCACCCGATCCCCCGGGATCCGGCCGAGCACCGAATCGAGCTGGCGCGCCAGCGATGCCCCGCGGGTGATGGTCGTGCGATCCAGGTCGTCGCCCTTCGGGAGCTTCTCGGCGAGCTTCGTGGTCGCACCGCACTCGACCTTGTTCACCGCCTGCTGCGCCGCCTCCTCCACCTGTGAACAGGCGCCGAGGACCACGAGGCCCAGCGTGGCGGTGAGGACCGAGAGGGTGCGGCGCATGGTGGGACTCCGTTCGTGAGGTGGACGTACCCCACGCTACCGACACCCCGCCCCGGACGGGCGGCAGGGTCAGAAGACGATGAGCGCCGCGAGGCCGGCGACGAGCATCACCGCACCGAGCACCATGAACGCGACGGTGCGGCCCACGGGCGCCTGCACGAGTTCGTCCGCCCGGCGGCCCGTGTGGCCGGTGCGGGCATCGGCGCGACGCCGAGCGAGGGCGAGGCCGTTGCCGATGAGCAGCGCCGCGCCGAACGCAGCCACGAGTTCCCGCAACACCTGGTCGTAGAAGGACATGTCCGGAGCGTACGCGCGAGCACCGACGCGTGTTATGACGGGGCCGTGCGGATGGTCGTGGCGCGGTGCACGGTGGAGTACGCGGGCCGACTCGGCGCGCGCCTCGGTGAGGCGACCCGCCTGGTGATCCTCAAGGCCGACGGTTCCATCGCCGTGCACTGCGACGCCAAGGCCTACAAGCCGCTCAACTGGATGACGCCACCGTGCGAGATCCGGGAGGCCGACGGGGTCATCGTGGCCACGAACCCGAAGGGTGAGACCCTCACCGTGTCGCTCCTCGAGGTGCTCCACGACCACACCGTCGACCTCGGCGACGATCCGGGCCTCGAGAAGGACGGCGTGGAGGCGGAACTGCAGGTGCTCATCGCGGCACGCGTCGAGGCCCTGACCGACGGACTCACCCTCATCAAGCGCGAGTACCCGACGGACATCGGGCCGGTGGATCTGCTGTGCCGGGACGCCGACGGCCGCGCGGTGGTCGTGGAGATCAAGCGGGTCGGGGAGATCGCGGGCGTCGAGCAACTCATCCGCTACCAGGAGCGACTCGACCTCGACACGCGCCTCGCCCCGACCCGGGGCATGTTCGTGGCGACGCGCATCAAGCCCCAGGCCCGGGTGTTCGCCGAGAGCCGGGGCATCGAGTGCGTCGAGGTCGACCTCGAGGACCTCCGGGGGCACGAACTCCCCCAGACGCGCCTCTTCTAGGGCTTCGGCGCGACGGCGGCGTCGATCGGGTTCACGGTGCCGCAGGTCGTCCCGGGCGGAATCCCGGCGAACCGCTGCTGGAACCACGTCGAGGCCAACGGCCCGGCGGTGAGTCCTGTCTTCACGTGCCCGAGATCACCGAGCCACGCCATCGTGAGCCGGCTCCCCGCGGCGCACCAGCGCTGCGCGAGCAACGCGGTCGTCTCGGGGAGCACCACCGTGTCGTCCAGTCCCTGCGCCACGAGGACCGGCAGGCTCGCGGGCAGGGGCGGCGGCGTCTGCGCGGCGAACGCGGCTCCCCAGGCCGGATCGCGCGTGGGGTCGCCGCGGAAGTACCGCTGCCCGAACCGCTGCAGCACGAGCCCCTCGAGCGCACCCTCGAGGATGCAGCGGCGACCGATCGACGCACCGAACCGCAGGCCGGCGTCACTCACGATCGTCCGGGGGTCGAGCGCCGGTTCATCGAGAGGCCACGAGGCGACGACCTCCGGTCCGATCACCCAGGCCACCGCGCTGCGATCCTGCAGACGGACGAGCGCCGCCAACTCGGCGGCCGGCGCACCGGCGGCGATGCCGACCACCTCGAACTCGGGCGCGTACGCGGGCGCGACCGCACCCGTCCAGAGCGCGGCGTGACCGCCCTGCGAGTGCCCGTAGAC
>JBEAXD010000167.1:0-2858 GCA_041159995.1 Actinomycetota bacterium
GTGGCCCGGGACGGCGGACAACCGGCGCCGGCCCGCCTCCGGTCCCTCGTGGCGGCGGTGGCGCCGACCGTGGTCGGTCGGCGGCTGCGGGCCCGGGCACGCGACTCGTGGGTCGGCGTCGGTGATCGCCGGTTCCCGCGGACGAACGCCTAGCCGCGCACGTCCCAGCGGTAGGGCACCGCGACCGCTCCGGCGGTGGCCGCGTTCACCACGGCCTTCTTCCCCGCGCCGAGGGGCGCGTCGATCCGGAATCCGCTCACCTGGAACCAGTCCATGAGCGGCGCGTACCCGTCCTCGGCGAGCACGTCGCACCAGATCTCGTACAACCGGGGTCGGAGCGGCAGGTGATCGATCGTGCAGGTGACCTCGAACTCGCGCCCGACCCGATCGGGCGCGGTGCCGTCGTCGAGCATCGAGATCTCGATGAGACCGCCCGGCCGGCCGTCGGTGATCCCGAGCACGACGTGCGGTCGCCGGACCGGCTCGTCGGCCTCGAACCGGAGGCGGATCGTGAGTCCCTCCTCGGGGGAGAAGCGGTACCGCTCCGACCCGTCGGCGGCGTGGCAGGTGGCGGACACGATGCGGACGCGACCGTGGTTGCGCTCGAGGGATCGCACGTCGAGCCGGCGGTCCTCCATCACGGCGATGTAGTGCGACAGCACCTCCTTGGCGGTGCCCTCGATCTGCACGCGCCCCTGATCGAGCATGACGCCGCGGGTGCAGAGCGACTCGATCGCCGGCAGGTGGTGGGAGACGAACAGCAGTGTCGTGCCCTCGCGCACGAGGTGGGTCATCCGATCGACGCACTTGGCCTGGAAGTTGATGTCGCCCACGGCGAGGGCCTCGTCCACGACGAACACGTCGGGTTCGAGGTGCGCGGCGACGGAGAAGCCGAGGCGCAGCTGCATGCCGCTGGAGTAGTACTTCACCTGGGTGTCGATGGCGTCACCGAGTTCGGAGAACTCGACGATCCGGTCGAACCGACTGCGGATGTCGGCCCGGCTCAGCCCGAGGATCGAGCCGTACAACCAGATGTTCTCGCGGCCCGTGAGTTCGAAGTGCACTCCCGACCCGACCTCGATGAGTGCGCCGACCCGGCCACGCACCCGCACCTGCCCGCCGGTCGGCTGCGAGATGCGCGAGATGAGCCGGAGCGCCGTCGACTTCCCGGCTCCGTTCGGTCCGACGAGCGCGAACGCCTGGCCCTCGGGGACGTCGAACGACACGTCCTCGAGCGCGAGGGTGCCGGTCGACGGCGCGGCGCGGCCCGAGGCCCGTCGGGCGAGTCGCAACGGCGCGTTGAGGACACGGGTGCCGAAGTGCTCGTACCGTGCACCACCGCGTCGGAACTGCTTCGAGACGCGATCGAGTCGCACGGCGTACGTCATCACACGACGTCCGCGAAGTCGCGCTCGAGGGACTTGAACCAGCGGTAGCCGGCCAGCAGCAGCACGAGGCCGCTCGTCGCGCTGATCGCGAGCAGGCCCCAGTCCGGGGTGGTCCCGACTGCGAGGACGCGGCGGAATCCCTCGAGCGGTCCGACGATCGGATTGATGAGCGCGTACCAGGGTCGGAGCGGCGCGGAGATCTCGGAGATCGGGTACGCGATCGGGCTCGCGAACAACCAGAGTTGGATCCCGAAGGGCAGCAGGTACCGGAAGTCCCGGTAGTAGACGTTCAACGCGCCGAGCGGGAGCGCAGCGGCGAGCGTCGGGACGGCGATCGCCGCGGCGAGGATCGGGAGGAGCACGAGCGTCCAGGACAGGTGCGCACCGGTGAACGGCGCGGCGACGAGGACGAGCAGGAGTCCGATCCCGAGGTCGGGGACCACCGAGAGGACGGCCCCGAGCACCGGCGACTCCCGGGGGAAGTACACCTTGCGCATGAGGTCGGCGTCGTTGATGAGCGCGTTGGCCCCGAACGACACGCCGGACGAGACGAACTGCCAGGGCACGAGCGCGGAGATGGCGAACGCGGCGTACGTGGCGCCCCCTCCACCCGACACCTTCACGACCCGGCCGAAGAAGAGGATGAAGATCGTGAGGAACGCGAGGGGCTGGAGCACGGCCCAGCCGACCCCGAGCGCCGCCTGCTTGTACCGGACGCGGACGCCACGCACCGCGAAGGACCAGACCACCTCGCGGTACAACCGGAGCTCGCGCCACCCGTTCCGGATCGAGGCCTGCCGCGACCCGTCGTAGACGGATTCGACGGGTGTCCGCTCGCGCTCGTCGCTCATGGGCCTCGGTCGGTCGGGGATGGTGCAACAGTAGACTCGCGTCGTCGTCCCACGGTCCGTCGGCGTTCCCGCCGGACGGGTGGACATTCGCGACGATCGACCCGGGAGCGGACGAGGCGTGACGAAGCACGGGGACGCGGACCGGCCCCCCCGTATCCTCTGCGTGGCGGACGAGTGGCCGTGGCCGGAGCGCTCCGGGTACCGGATCCGACTCGCCAACGTCCTGCGCGGGCTCGCGCGACTCGGCGCGGTCGACCTGCTCGTGCTCCACGGCGAGGGCGCCGAGGTCCGGACCGATGCCGCGGTACCGGCCGGTGAGCCGGTGGGCACGGTGCGATCGGCACCGCTCCCCGCCCCGGTCCGGACGCGATCGGGGCTGCTGCGCTGGTGGCGCGGCGACCTGCCCCGCCGCGTCGCGTGGCGCGACTGGACGTCGGCGCGCGACGCGCTCGACGCGGTCGTGGCGGAGGGGTACGACCTCGTCTGGTGGAGTCACCTCGACACCTGGATCGTGCTCGGTGAGCGCAGCGCTGCTCCCGCGATCGTCGATCTCGACAACCTCGAGGACGCGTGGCTCGCCGGCCGGTACCGCGGCATCGGTCCGGACCTCGGCGCCCTC
>JBEAXD010000234.1:0-3590 GCA_041159995.1 Actinomycetota bacterium
TCAGCGGGTGGGGGATCCGGACCCTGGCGGGGTCGATGGGCGCGTTCAACCCGGTGAGCTACCACAACGGTTCGGTGTGGCCGCACGACAACGCGATCATCGCCGCCGGGCTCATGCGGTACGGCGAGGTCGCCGCGGCCCACCGCATCATCGAGGCGATGCTCGAGGTGAGCGCGCACTACGCGGGACGGTTGCCGGAACTGTTCAGCGGTATCGGGCGGGAGGAGATCGGGGTGCCGGCCCCGTTCCCGAGTTCGTGCAGTCCGCAGGCCTGGGCCGCTGCGACCCCGCTGCTCCTGCTGCGAACGATCCTGCGCTGGGATCCCTGCCTGCCTCACACGCGGCTCTGGTGCGCGCCGTCCCTCCCGTCCTCCATCGGTGAACTGCAGGTCTCCGGGCTCCAACTCGACTCGGGGCACGTGCGGATCGACGCCTCGCGGCACCAGGCCGCGGTGTCGGGCCTCCCGTCGGGGGTCGAGCTCATCGCCGCCCCCCGTCCGACCCGCTGAGGCGGGCCGGTCCGCTCGTGGCTGTGGGCCCGGGCGGGGAATGTCCGACCCCCTCCCTAGGTTGTCGGAAGTCCACCGAACCCGTCTGCACGCCCGAGCGCGTGCCGCGTCCAAGCGTCGGCCCCAACGAGCGGGCGGCCACCGTACGACGGGTCCGGGGGAGCGAGCGTCCCGTGGTCGTCGCCGGTCCTGCCGACCGGATCGGCCCGGCGCGCTCGAACTCGACCCCGTGACCCGAGAGGAGCCGCCCATGACCCAGGATCGAACCCCCCACGCCCCGGATCCCGCCGACCGACCCGACGTCCTGCCGCGTCTCGACCCCGGTGAGGTGCTGGCCCGACTGGGGTGCGACGAGACCGCCATCGATGCCGAGGAGGCGGCCGAGGGTCTGGCGCGTTCACTCGTGCTCGCGATCGCGCACGATGACGGCGAGGCCATGGAGCTCGTCCTCGGCGGGTACCTCGACGAGGCGCCCGACGAGGTCGACGCGTTGGTCCGAGCCCTCCTCGCCGCCACGCGTCTGGCCCACAACCTCTCCCGGTTGGCGAAGCGCACGATGTCCCTCGACGTCGGCGACGTCATGGCCGTCGACGCCGAGTTCAACCGTCGTCGTCACGAACACACCCGGGCCGCCGTCGCCGCCATCATCGACGACACGCCGGCCGAGGAACTCGACCCCGAGGTCGACGCGACCCGGGCCGCGATGGTGCGCGACGCGTACGTGCTGGCGGCGATCGACGGGGCGGAGGTGGATGCCGGTGAGCGCATCGACCTCGAACTCGCGGCGCTGCTCGACGAGGCCGAGGCCGAGGGCCCCGACGACCTCGCCGACCCGAACGACGTCACCCCCGGAGGCCGCACGGGTCACTAGCCTCGGGGCGGATCCGACCGGAGGAGTGGACCATGCTGACGCCGATCCAGGTGACGACCCCGGCGGTCCACATCCGGCTGCGCGACCGGCTCCGCATGCGACCGCGGCTGCTCGGCCTCCTCGTCGCCCTCGTGTTCTTCTGGGAGTCGCTCAACCCGACGCTGCTCCCGCGGGCCTGGGCGGTGCAGGCGCTGCTGTGCGGAGCGTGCAGTGCGATCGGGTACGCGATCGGCGCGTCCTGCTCGGTGGTGCTGGGCTGGGTCCGTGGCCGCATGGGCCTCGGAGCGCTCGACACCCGACTCGGTCGGCGGTTGGTGTGGTCGGCCTGGGCCGTCGCGGTCCTCGTCGGGGCCGTGGTGTGGGCGAACTGGCAGAACGACCAGCGGACGCTCGTGGACATGCCGCTCATCCAGCGGAGCGACTACATCCCGGTGCTCATCGTCGGCGCCATCCTGCTGCTCGCGTTCGTGACGATCGGTCGTCTGGTGGGGCAGGGATCCGTGGCCGCTCACCGAGGGGTCGCGGCCGTGTTCCCGAGGTCGCTCGCGTTCGTCACCACGATCCTGCTCACCGTCGGGTTCCTCTCCTTCGTGGCACAGGACTTCGTGTTCGACCGACTCGTGGCCATGGCGAACGCCGCCTACAGCACGGTCGACGACGAGACCGAGCCCGGCATCCGACGGCCGACGACGACGCTGGCCTCCGGCGGGCCGGGCTCGCTCGTCCCCTGGGACACCCTCGGGTTCCAGGGTCGGACCTTCACCGGCGGGGTGACCACGCCCGAGCAGCTCGAGACGCTCGTCGCGCCCGGTACGCCGGTACGCCAACCGATCCGCGTCTACGCCGGCCTGCAGTCGGCCGACAGCCCCGAGGCGCGTGCCCGTCTCGCGGTCCGGGAGCTCGAGCGCACGGGCGCCTTCGAACGACGCGTGCTCGTCGTCGCCACCACGACCGGCACGGGGTGGATCAACCCGCGTTCGGCCCGCTCGCTCGAGGCACTCAACGGGGGCGACACTGCGATCGTCGGGATCCAGTACTCGTACCTCCCCTCGTGGATCTCGTTCCTCGTCGACCTCGACAAGGCGTCCGAGGCCGGTCGCGCGCTCTACGACGCGGTGCGCGAACGGTGGCTGCGGGAGCCGGCCGGGAGTCGCCCGGAGCTCATGGTCTTCGGTGAGAGCCTCGGATCGTTCGGTTCGGAGCACGCCTTCGACGCGTCGGCTCCCGACCGCTCGGTGGAGAACATCGTCGACGGTACCGACGGGGCGCTCTGGGTCGGACCGACCTGGTCGAACCCGATCCGCACGCCGCTCGTCCTCGACCGGGGCGCGGGCTCGCCCACCTGGCGGCCGCGCATCGGGGACGGTCGCACCGTGGTGTTCACGAACGGTCGCCGGTCGCTGCTCGGCGTCGACGGGCAGTCGGTCGTCTACCAGCAGCACGCGTCCGACCCCGTCGGGTGGTGGAACTGGAGTTCGGCCTACGAACGGCCGGCCTGGTTGCAGGGCCCGCGCGGCTACGACGTACCGGCGCGCGCCCACTGGTTCCCGATCGTGACGTGGGGTCAGACCTCGGCCGATCTCATCGCCGGGTTCTCGACGCCACCGGGGCACGGCCACAACTACGACGGTGCGTGGCCGGAGGCGTGGGCAGCGGTGGCCGCGCCGGACGGGTGGACCCGCGCCGACACGGTCGCGCTCTCGAAGCGCATCGCCGCGTTCCCGCCGCAGCCCGGAGGGTGAGTTCGTCGCCGGGATGGCGGCGCGGGATCGCTCCCGTGGCCATCGTCGTCGCGCTCGCCTGCTTCGTCGCCGGCCGATCGCTGTGGCTGCCGTCCGCAGCCCACCCGTGGGTGAACGCAGCCCTCGGCGTGGGCGTGCTCGTCGTGGCGCTCGCGAGCGGGCTCACGACCCGGGAACTCGGACTCGAACGTACCGAGGCGGGCCGAGGGCTGCGGTCCGGTGTGCTCGCCTGGGCGGCCGTCGCCGCCGTCCTCGTCCTCGCCGCAGTCCTGCCCGCAACCCGCGGGCTGCTGCGTGACGAACGGGCCGATGTCGGGGCGGGCGCGATGGTCCGCCAGGTGCTCGTCGTCATTCCGCTCGGCACTGCGCTGCTCGAGGAGGTCGTGTTCCGTGGGGTGCTGTTCGCTGTCATTGCGCGGCGCACCACTTTGTGGCGGGCCGCAGGATGGTCATCCCTCGCGTTCGGAC
>JBEAXD010000127.1:0-13094 GCA_041159995.1 Actinomycetota bacterium
TCGCCGTACTGGGCGATGCGCGCGGTCTTCACCATGTTGCCGGTGTCGACGCTCGAGAACGGCGACTGGTTGCCGGCGCCGCGGTAGAGGGACGCGGCCCGGCGGGCGAGGACGGACTTGAGCTCATTGCGACGGGCGGCCGCGGCGGCGACGCCGGCCTCGGCGGCGGCGACCTTGGCCTGGGCGGCCTGCACGGCGACGCGGGCGCCGTTGTACTGCTCGGCGAGCTGGGCGACGTGCATCGACTCGGCGTCGATGCGGGCCCGGATCGCCGCGGCCTGGGCCTGCTTCTGGGCGATGGGGCTGATCGCACCCGCAGGAGCGGCTGCGGCGGCGAGGCTGCCGAGCACCGTGGTCGTGGCGATCGTCACGGTGGCGAGGCGCCGGATGGTGCGCTGGGCCGTGGTACCGAACATCGTCGTGGTCGCTTCCGGATCTCGTCGGGCACCATCGGTGGTGCTCGCTGGGATCACGTTGATCGGCCCACCAGCCACAGGACTTGACGATTTTCACAACGCTGAGACAACTCTGAGGCAATGGGCCCAGACCGGGAACCGGATCTGCTCAGGTGGTCGTTCCTCTGCGCCCGTCGGGCGGAGGACCGGACGGGGGGCCCGGGGATCAGGCCGGAGCCGGGCCTCCCATGACCCGGAGGGCCGTCTCGGCGTCGGCCCCCTCGACCCCGCAGAGGTGGTCGGCCAGGGTGCGACAGATCCGCCCCAACTCGGCGACCTCGGTCGCCGAGAGCGGGTCGAACAGGTGGCGTCGCACGTTCTCCACGTGGAGGGGCGCGGCGGCCTCGAGGACCGCGAACCCCTCGTCGGTGAGGACCGCCCAGGCGCCCCGGCGGTCGTCCTCGCACTGCTCCCGTCGGACCCAGCCCCGGGCCTCGAAGCGGGACACCGCATGGGAGAGGCGGCTCTTGGAACTGAGGGACCGGCTGGCCAGGGCCGTCATCCGGAGCCGGCGGCCCTCGGACTCCGAGAGCTGGACGAGCAGTTCGTAGTCGCTGTTCGTCAGGCCGGTGGCGGCCTCGAGGTCGTCGGCGAGGCGGGCGGCCAGCATGTTGGTGGCGACGAGGTAGGCGCGCCAGACCGCCTGCTCGTCCCGGGTCAGCCACCGGGTGGCGTCCTGCTGCTCGGCCATGCCGGCACCGTACCCTCACCGTTCAATAGTTGACAGTTCAACTTTAGTGGCCTAAGGTAGTTGAAACATCAACCAATACGTTCCGGAGGAACCATGAGCCAGACCACCGCCCCCACCCGTCAGGTCGACGGACGCACCGTGCCCGCCGCCGGCCCCTGGGTCGTCGACCCCTCCCACTCCTCGATCGAGTTCGTCGCCCGCCACCTCGTCGTCACCAAGGTCCGCGGTCGGTTCACCGACTGGAGCGCCGAGCTCGTGATCGGCGAGCGTCCCGAGGACTCCCGGGTCGAGGTCACCATCGGGGCCGGGTCCATCGACACCGGCGACGCGGGCCGCAACGGCCACCTCGTGTCCCCCGACTTCCTCGACGTCGAGCGCTTCCCGACCCTCACCTTCACCACCACCTCGGTGAGCCCGGGTCCGGGCGACCGCTGGGACGTGCGCGGCGACCTCACGATCCACGGGGTGACGCGGCCGGTGACCCTCGCGGTCGAGTTCGCCGGCGCAGGCAGTGACCCGTGGGGCAACACGAAGGCCGGCTTCTCGGCGAGCACCGAGATCGACCGTGAGGACTTCGGCCTCACCTGGAACCAGGCGCTCGAGACCGGCGGCGTGCTCGTCGGCAAGCAGGTCCGGATCGAGATCGAGGTGCAGGCCGTCCAGGGCTGAGGTCGGGGCCGGCGTCGCGGACGCGGCTCCTACGATCCGCAGCCGTGGAGACCGGTCCGCTCACCCCGCTCGTCGACCACCTGCGCGCGGCCCACGCCGAGCGGGCCCCCCTCGTCGTCGGTCTCGGCGGTCCGGTGGCGGTGGGCAAGTCGACGCTGGCGGCTGCGCTCGCCGACGCCCTCGCGCCGCGTGCGGTCGCGGTCGTCGGCACCGACGGTTTCCTGCTCCCGAACGCCGTGCTCATCGAGCGCGGCCTGTTCCTGCGCAAGGGGTTCCCGGAGTCCTACGACGCTGCAGCACTCAGCGCGTTCATCGCCCGCGTCCGTTCGGGTGCGCCGGTCGAGGTCCCGGTGTACTCCCACACCGAGTACGACGTGGTCGACGCGCCACGCCCGATCGGGACGCCCGAGGTGTGCATCGTCGAGGGGGTGAACGCGCTGCGGTTCGCGGCGGACCTCGACGTCGCGCTCTACCTCCACGCGGAGGAGGAGCACATCGTGGGGTGGTACGCCGACCGCTTCGTCGCGCAGTGCGCGGCCGCCCGGGACGACGAGACATCGTTCTACCGGGGGTGGGCCGAGCTGCCCGAGGCCGAACAGCGTGTGCTCGCCGCACAGTTCTGGGACTCGATCAACCATCCGAACCTCGTCGACCACATCGCTCCGACGGCCGAGGCGGCGCACGTGGTCGTCGTGAAGGGTGCGGACCACGGGATCGTCCGCCTCGAGTGGCGCACGTGATCCACCTGTCCGCGGGCGAACTCGCGCTCGACCTCGACCCGGCGCGCGGCATGGTCGCGACCTCCTTGCGTCACCGCGACGCCGAGCTCCTCGCCCCGAGCCGAGGCCGTCGTGAGGAGGTGGTGCGGGTGGACACCGTGCGCGGCATGGCGCTGCTCGCGCCCTGGGCCAACCGGCTCCCCGGGGACCGCTACTCGGTGGGCGAGCGGACGGTCGACCTCGGCCCGCTCCCGATCGAACGCGACGAGGCGGGTCGCCCGCTCCACGGGACCCTCACGGGCCGCGGCGACTGGGTCGTGCTCGAGCAGCGTCACGACGTGGTCGTCGCGGGGATCCAACTCGACGAGGACGCGGTGACGGCTGCGGCCTTCCCCCTCGCGGCGCGGCTGCAGGTCGAGTGGCGGCTCGCCGGCGCGACGCTCGCGGTGACGACGACGCTGCTCGCGACCGGTGACGATCCGGTGCCGGCCTGTTTCGGGTGGCATCCGTACCTCGTGCTGCCGGACGCGGACCGGTCGGCCTGCACCGTGCGGCTCCCGGGCGGCGGGCCCGACCCCATCGGACCGGACACGGTGGACGCGCTCGTCCTGCCGTCCGACGATCGCGTCGCCGTGCTGACCGGCGGGCGTCGCGTGGTCACCCTCACCCTCGGCCCCGGCTACCGGGCGCTGCAGGTGTGGATGCCCGCGGGTGAGCCGTTCATCAGTCTCGAACCGATGGTCGCTCCGACGGGCGCTCTGGTGACCGGGGACCACCCGGTGGCGAGGCCCGGTGCGCCGTACCGGGCCGGGTTCACCCTCGGCGTGCGCGGTACCGACTGATCGTCGCCGCGGTCGCCGGATCGTGGGGGGCCACGATCCCGTCGCGCACCTCGGCGAGGATCGTGGCGGCGAGCACCTTGCCGAGTTCGACTCCCCACTGGTCGAACGAGTCGATCCCCCACAGTGCACCGGCCGCTGCGACCTTGTGCTCGTACAGCGCGATGAGCGCGCCGAGCGATGCCGGGGTGAGGGCGTCGAGCATGAGGATCGTCGACGGCCGGTCGCCGGCGAACACACGGTGCGGGACGAGCGCGGGATCGACGCCCTCGGCCGCGACCTCGGCGGCGAAGCGACCACGGGCGAGCGCCTCGGCCTGTGCGATCGCGTTGGCGACCAGGGCGTCCTGATGGTCGCCGAGCGGGTCGTGCGCGCGGGCCACCACGATGAGGTCGACCGGTGCGATGACCGTGCCCTGGTGGAGCAACTGGAGGAACGCGTGCTGCGCGTCGGTACCCGGCGCACCCCAGACGATCGGCGAGGTGCCGACGCTGACGGGGACGCCGTGCTCGTCGACCGACTTGCCGTTGCTCTCCATCTCCAGCTGCTGCAGGAATGCGGGCAGGCGGGCGAGGTCGCTCGCGTAGGGGATGACCGCGCGGGTGCTCATGTCCTCGAGGTCGGTGTTCCAGACGTCGGCGAGCGCGAGCAGCACCGGCAGGTTGCGCTCGAGGGGTGCGCCCGCGGCGTGCTCGTCCATCGCCCGCATCCCGGCGAGGAACTCGTCGAACGCGGCGGGGCCGATGGCGATGAGCACCGGCAATCCGATCGCCGACGACACCGAGAAGCGGCCGCCGACCCAGTCCCAGAATCCGAACGTGCGGGTCGCCGCGATGCCGAAGGCCTCGACCGCGTCGAGGTTCGTGGACACGGCGACGAAGTGCGACGCGACGGCGGACTCGCCGAGGGCATCGGAGATCCAGGCGCGGGCCGCGTGCGCGTTCGCCATGGTCTCGGCGGTGGTGAAGGTCTTCGAGGCGACGATGCACAGGGTGCTCGCCGGATCGAGGCCGGTGAGCGCCCGCTGGAGGTCGGCCCCGTCGACGTTCGAGACGAATCGGACCTCCAGGTCGGGATCGACGTGGGGCCGCAGTGCGGTCGTGACCATCTCCGGTCCGAGGTGCGAACCGCCGATGCCGAGGTGGACGACGGCGCGGATGCGCTCACCGGTGGCACCCCGGTGGGAGCCGTCCCGCACCGCGGTGGCGAACGTGCGCATCGCGTCGAGGACGGCGTGCACGGCGGGGATCACGTCCTCGCCGTCCACCTCGATCCGGGCGTCCCGGGGTGCTCGCAGCGCGGTGTGGAGCGCGGCGCGCGATTCCGTGGTGTTGACGATCGCACCCGCCTGCAGGTCCCGCAGGCGCGTGTCCACGCCCCGTTCGCGCGCGACCTCGACGAGCAGGCGCAGCGAGTCGGCGGTGAGACGTTGGCGGGTGAGGTCGATGTGCACGCCCGCCGCCTCGGCGGTCAGGACGTCGATGCGGGTCGCGTCCTCGAGGAGTTCGCGCAGGTGGGTACCGGCGAGTGTCGAGTGGTGCTCGGCCAACTCGGCCCAGGCCGCCGAGTCCGTGAGGCTCATGTGGGTGCGTCCTCGATCGGGGTCCGTCCGGCGAACCCGGCCTCCGGCCAGTGCCACCAGCCGATGCGCGGCTCGCCGAGCAACCAGCAGAGGTGGTACTCCCGGCCCTCCGCCGTGCGGGCGGGGAAGTCGATGAGGCCGCGGTACGGATCGCGCAGCACGATGCCCTCGTCGGTGAGGGCGGTGAGCGCCTCGCGCAGCTGGGCCTCGGCGACCGGGTTGATCGCTGCGGGTCGCTCCGCCTCGGCGGCGGTCGCGCCGTGGCCGTTCGGGGTGACGCCGGGCAGCGCGCCGATGAGGCGGGACGCGTCGGCGAGGTCGCGCACGCGTCGCAGCACCTCGGTGACCCGGGGCAGTGCCGCCTCGGCCCGTTCGAGCGTCCAGTCCTCCACGGCGACCGACGTTACCGGCGGGAGCGGCGGCGGGTGCCGTCTACGCTCTCGCCCGTGAGCACGCCCACCCGAGTCGCGTACCTCGGCCCCGCCGGCACCTTCACCGAGGAGGCGCTGCGCACCCAGGCCGATCTGCGGGCCGCCGCGCACGTCCCGGTGCGCTCGGTGCCCGAGGTCGTCGCGGCCGTCGGCCGAGGGGACGCCGACCTCGGCCTCGTCCCGATCGAGAACGCGATCGAGGGAGGGGTCGCACTCACGTTGGACGCGCTCGGGTTCGAGAGTGATCTGCTCATCCAACGCGAGATCGACCTGCCGATCTCGCTCAACCTGGCGGCCCGCGCGGGCACGGCGCTCACCGATGTGCACACGGTGCTCACCATGCCGATGGCGGTGGGGCAGTGCCGGGCCTGGCTGGCCAGGAGGCTCCCCGACGTGGAGATCCGGGCCGCCAACTCGACGGCCGAGGCGGCCCGTGAGGTCGCACGTTCCAAGCGCACGGGCCTCGCCGCGATCGCGAACGCCGCCGCGGTGAAGGAGTACGGGCTCCGCAACCTCGCGACGCGCATCGAGGATCACGAGCACAACCAGACCCGGTTCGTGCTCGTGGGTCACGGGATCCCCGCCCCGACGGGTCACGATCGCACGAGCATCGTGTGCTTCCAGCGTGCGGACCGACCGGGGTCGCTGCTCGCCATCCTCCAGGAGTTCGCGGCGCGCACCATCAACCTCACGAAGGTCGAGTCGCGTCCGACCAAGCACTCGCTCGGCGACTACTGCTTCTTCATCGACTTCGTCGGTCACGTCGGTGAGCCGATCGTCGCCGACTGCCTCCGGACCATCGCGGCCTCAGCCGCACAGGTGAAGTTCCTCGGCTCGTACCCGGTCGCGGGTGAGGCTGCGAGCCAGCGCCGTCGCTCGGCGACGCGGGCGTGGCGCGACGCCGAGTCCTGGATGAACGACCTGCACGCCCGCATCCGTCCGGACGGGCCGAGCGCATGATCGACGTCAGGCGACTCCGCGACGAACCCGAGTACCGCGCGGGCATCGAGCGCAAGCGGGTCCGTCCGGGGCTCATCGACGAGTTGCTCGCGGCGGAGGACCGTCGCCGCACGACCCTGTCCGAGGTCGAGAGTCTGCGGGCCGAGCAGAACGCGGCCTCGAAGGAGATCGGCCGGGCCGCGCCCGAGGACCGACCGGCCCGGATCGAGGCGGCCGCCGGGCTCAAGGAGCGACTCGGTGCGCTCGAGCCCCGACTCGCCGAGGCCGAGGAGGCCGTGCGGGCGCTGGCGCTCCAGATCCCGAACCCCGCATCGCCCGAGACGCCGGACGGCGGCGAGGACGACGGCACGGTGGTGCGCACGGTCGGCGGGCAGCCCGCGGCGCCGGCACTCGACCACGCCGCGCTCGGCGAGGCGCTGGGCTTCGTCGACGGCGAGCGCGGTGCGGAGGCGAGCGGATCACGGTTCGCCTACGTCATGAACGAGGCCGTCCTGCTCGAGCTCGCGCTCGTCCAGTGGGTGATGACCGAGTTGGTGCGCGAGGGCTTCACGCCGGTCGTGCCCCCGGTGCTGGTGCGCGAGCGGACGATGGAGGAGGCCGGGTTCTTCCCGACCGACCGCGCCCAGGTGTACGAACTCCCCGAGGACGAGTTGTTCCTCGTGGGGACGAGCGAGGTGCCGCTCTCGGCGTTGCACCGGGGCGACCTCTTCGACCCGGACGCGCTGCCGCTGCGCTACGGCGGGTTCTCCTCCTGCTTCCGGCGGGAGGCGGGCACCTACGGCAAGGACACGCGCGGGATCTTCCGGGTCCACCAGTTCGACAAGGTCGAGATGTTCGTCTGGGCCCACCCCGATCGGTCGGTCGAGGAGCACGAACGCATCCTCGCGATGGAGGAGCGGATCGTGGGCGGGCTCGGGCTCCCGTACCGGGTCGTGGACATCGCGGCCGGCGACCTCGGCGCGCCCGCGGCGCGCAAGTTCGACCTCGAGGTCTGGCTGCCCAGCGAGGGCCGCTACCGCGAGCTCACCTCGTGCTCGAACTACCTCGAGTACTCGGCCCGCCGCCTCGGGACACGGGTGCGGGACGCGGAGGGCAACCGGCTCGTGCACACCCTCAACGGCACGGCCTGCGCGGTGGGGCGCACGCTCCTGTTCCTGTTCGAGCACTTCCAGGAACCCGACGGCGGGCTCGCGGTCCCGGACGTCCTCGTGCCGTTCACCGGCTTCTCCCGGGTCGAGCCCCGGGCCTGAGCGGCCGTCGGGCCGACGATCCCCAGAGGTAGAACGCGTTCCGCTCCGGGGCGTACTCTGCGCTCCCGGAGGGATGCCGGAGAGGCCGAACGGGGGGGTCTTGAAAACCCTTGAGCGAGAGCTCCGTGGGTTCAAATCCCACTCCCTCCGCCATCGCCAGCACCGCGAGCGACCGCCCACCTGAGAGGGACACCGCATGTACATCGGATACACCGACGAGCAGAAGGCGCTCCGCGACGAGCTGCGCGCCTACTACGAGGCGATGCTCACCGACGAGATCCAGGACGAACTCTCGCGCAGCGAGGGCGTCGGTCCGCTCGCCCGCCGACTCTGGAAGCAGATGGCCTCGGACGGCTGGGCCGGCATCGGCTGGCCGAAGGAGTTCGGCGGGCAGGGCCGCACGCCGATCGAGCAGTTCGTGTTCTTCGACGAGTCGATGCGGGCCGGTGCCCCGGTGCCGATGCTGACCATCAACTCGGTCGCGCCGACGATCATGCAGTACGGCAGCGAGGAGCAGAAGGCCTTCTACCTCCCGAAGATCCTCGCCGGAGAGATCCACTTCGCCATCGGGTACACCGAGCCCGAGGCGGGCACCGACCTCGCATCGCTCAAGACCCGGGCGGTGCGTGACGGCGACGAGTACGTGATCAACGGGCAGAAGATCTGGACGAGCCTCGCGACCGACGTCGATTACGTGTGGCTCGCCGTGCGTACCGATCCGGACGTCAAGAAGCACAAGGGCATCTCGATGCTCATCGTCCCGAGCGACGCGCCGGGCTTCAAGGTCGAGCCCATCAAGAACATGGGTGGCCTCAACACGAACATCACCTTCTACGACGACGTGCGGGTGCCGGTCGGCAACCTCGTCGGCGAGGAGAACAAGGGCTGGAACCTCATCACGAACCAGCTGAACCACGAGCGCGTGACGCTCTGCTCCTCGGGCATCGTCGAGCGCCAGCTCGAGGACGTCTCGGCCTGGGCCAAGGAGGCGACGCTCCCCGACGGTCGTCGCGTGATCGATCAGGAGTGGGTGCAGCTCAACCTCGCCCGGGTGCACGCCCGGCTCGAGTACCTGCGGCTCATCAACTGGAAGGTGGCGGCCGACGCGACCGCCGGCCTCCCGCTCGACCCCGCCTACGCGTCGAGCATCAAGGTGTACGGCACCGAGTTCTACCTCGAGGCCTTCCGGGCGCTCATGGAGATCATGGGTTCGAACGCGATCGTGAAGGGCGGCTCGCCCGCCGCCGTCGTGCAGGGTCGCATCGAGGCCCGCACCCGCAGCATGCACATCCTCACCTTCGGTGGTGGCACGAACGAGATGCAGCGCGACCTCATCGCGCTGTTCGGTCTCGGCATGCCCCCGTCGCCGCGCTGAGCCGCGGACCGACCACCGACCCGACGTACGCATCCAGGAGCGACCGATGGACTTCACCCTCACCGACGAGCAGCAGGCGCTGCAGGGCCTCGCGGCCCAGATCCTCACCGACAAGGGCACGCTGTTGCGCCTGAAGGAACTCGACGCCAGCGACGACTGGTTCGACCGTGACACCTGGGCCGAGTTCGCGACCGCGAACCTGCTCGGCGTCGCAGTGCCCGAAGCCCACGGCGGCCTCGGTTTCGGTTTCCTCGAGCTCTGCCTCATCCTGCAGGAGCAGGGCCGACGCGTTGTCCCGATGCCGCTCTGGGCGACCCTCGCCGCCGGCGCACTGCCGATCTCGCAGTTCGGCACCGACGCCCAGCGGGCCGCGCACCTCCCCGGCGTCGTCGCCGGCACCACCGTGCTCACCGGTGCGTTCGAGGAGTTCGGCGCCGACCCGGAGGCACCGGCCACCACCGCGACCCGGTCCGGCGACGGCTGGACCATCTCGGGTGTGAAGGCGACGGTGCCCGCGGCGCACCTCGCGGCGGCGATGCTGGTGCCCGCGACCACGCCGGAGGGCGTCGGCGTGTTCATCGTCGACCCGAAGGCGGCCGGTGTCACCCTCGGGCGTCAGGACACCATGAGTCACGAGCCCCGGTTCGAGGTCACGCTCACCGGCGTGCAGGTCGATGGCGACGCGCTCCTCGGAGGGATCCTGGACGACGGTGCCACGCTGCGGTCGATCCTCGACCACGCGACCGTCGCCCTGTGTGCGATCAGTGCGGGATGCGCCCAGGAGGCGATCCGCATCGCCGCGGAGCACGTCACCAACCGGAAGCAGTTCGATCGACCGCTCGCCACCTTCCAGGCGGTTGGTCAGCGGATGGCCGACTCGTTCATCGACACCCAGGGCATGCACCTCACGATGCTCGGAGCGGCGTCGCACCTCGCCCTCGGCGAGGCGGCCCGTGAGGAGGTCGCCACCGCCAAGTACTGGGCGGCCGAGGGTGGCAGCCGCGTCGGCTTCGCCGTGCTGCACGTGCACGGCGGCATCTCGATCGACGTGGACTACCCGATCCACCGGTACTTCCTGTGGATCAAGGAGAACGAGTTCACCCTCGGTGCCGCCACGCCGACGCTCGCCCGCCTCGGGCGCATGCTCGCCGCATCGTGATCCGACGACCCCGAGGGAGGACGGTGCGAGCATGACCGCGACCGTGAAGACTGCGAGCCGGCTCATCCCGGTCCCCGCCCAGGTCCTGTTCGACCTCGTCGCCGATCCGTCGAAGCATCCGGCGTTCGACGGTTCGGGCACGGTGAAGGGCTCGCCGCTCCCGGCCGGCAAGGTCGGGCTCGGGGACACCTTCGGGATGTCGATGCACATGTACATCCCGTACAAGATGGTCAACGAGGTCGTCGAGTACGAGGAGGGGCGGCGCTTCGCCTGGACCCCGGGCCTCGACGGGCCGTCGTTCATCGGCCGGCACATCGGACCGGTGATCTGGCGCTACGAGTTCGAGGAGGTCGAGGGCGGCACGCTCGTGACCGAGACCTGGGACCCGACGCGTTCGAAGCAGCGGCGGATCTACGCGATCGCGGGCATGGAGCGGCAGGTGACCGCGAACATGGAGCGAACGCTCGAACGCCTCGAACGCCTCGCGCGGGGCGACTGATCGGGCGGTCGCACGTGCGTCCGGCCCCCGGCGGGGGTCGGCGACGGCCCGGGTAGCCTCGCCCTCGAGGAGGACACCCCGTGCGGCAGGTGTACGCGTGCAGACTCGACATGGTCTACGGCTCCGCCGCGCGCACGCGCACGGACGCGTTCAACGCCCGCGTCATCGCTCGGCGCCTGTTCGAGCAGTACGCGGGCAGTGACGACTGGACCGACGACGACCTCACCGACTGGGCGCCGGCGCCCGATCACCGGGTGCGCATCCGACGACTCCACGACGACCAGAGCGAGGATGCCGCCACGATCATCCTGTGGGAGCGCCCGCATCCGGACCCCGCGCTGCGCCTCCGGACGGAGGCGGTCATCGGCGTCGAGTCCGAGCGGGGCTGGGTGGTGGTGCGCGAGGCCATCGGCTCGGTCGATCCGACGCTCACCCCGCCGGTCGACAACCCGCGACAGGCCCCGGGCATCGTCACCGAACTCATCGGAGCGATCGCGTTCGAGGACGCCATGGCTCGGCTCTCGATCGGGCCGAAGGTCACGACCGCGGACGACGCGCTCGCGCTCGATGCGTTCCTCACCTCCCTGCGCCACCTGCCGGTGCTGGTGATCTCGGACACGGGTGACGGCAGGACGACGGCGGTGGCCAAGACGATCGCGTTCCGGGTGGCCGGGCTCTCGCACGTGCACCTGCTGGACGGTGGATCCGCGACCGACGCGTTCAATCGGGAGGTGGGAACCGTGCACGCGGTGCCGCGGGGCGGTGCTCGCCTCTACTGGCCGCGGTTCCGATCGCTCGATGCTGCGCACAACCGGGCGTGGCGGGCCACCGACGTCGTGCGCAACGACGGACGACCGCAACCCTCGTTCATCGGTGCGGTCGTCGATGCCGTGTTCACGGCCGGTGCCCTCCGGGTGCCGGATCCGCCGCTCGTCGCCCGGCTCGAGGCGGCCGAGGTGCGACGCACGATCGAGCGGCGGCGGGCCGAACGTGCCGCACGGGTCGAGGAGGCGGCGGTGCCCGTACCCGTGGCCCCGGCCGCCCCCGTCGAACCGGTCGCGGTCGAGCCGACCCCGCCGCCGACCCCGGCACCGGTCGATGAGGTCGAGGAGGAGCTGCTCGAGGAAGCCCTCGGTGAACTCCAGCGGGTGCGGGAGCACCTGGCGCGGGTCGAGGCCGACCGCGACCGTGTGCAGCGTGACTTCGACACGATGCGGGACCGCTGGATCGCCCGCGCGCACGCGGGCGAGGTCACCGACGAGCCGCCGCGGGCCGAGCCGCTCGTCGCCGTCGTGGAGCGGGCCCGTGAGTTGCCCCACCTGCGCATCCTCCCGGAGGCGATCGATTCGGCCCGACGTTGGCAGTACGACCGCACGAACGAGGTGTGGACCGCGTTCACGCGCCTCGAGTTCCTCGCGAGCGAGTGGGCGTCGGGCGCGCTCGCCGGCAGCTTCACCGCGACCGCGCGCGGGCTCGGTCTCGACTGGGCCGGTGGCGTCTCGGACACCGCGAAGCAGAAGTTCGCCTCGGATTACCTGCGCACGGTCGACGGGCGGCAGGTGATGCTCGGGCCGCACCTACGGATGAGCGGTGGTAAGCAGCTGCTGCGGATCTACTGCGCGCTCGACGAGACGCCGGGTCCTGCGGGCGGCCCACCCGTGCGTCGGCTCATCGTCGGACACGTCGGCGGGCACCTGCGCGACCAGGGTGCTGACGACTGAGCGGTACCACGGACCGCTCGGCGGACCCGGCGGCGGCGCCGGATACACTCGGGCGCTCTCGGAGGGATGACTGAGTGGCCGAAAGTGCTCGCCTGCTAAGCGAGTAGGGGGTGTAAAGCCCCCTCGAGGGTTCAAATCCCTCTCCCTCCGCCATCGAGACGGCCCCCGCGAGGGGGCCGTCCTCGCGCACGGACGGCGTGGTAACAGTTGGCGTTCCTCTCAGTGGGCAGGGAGTGGTCAGCCATGGCGGATTCGATCCTCGCGATGAGTCTCAATCTCGGCTGTGGCGGACCGCATCCCGCAGCCACCCGGGATGCGGCGTTCGCGTGGGGAACGTCGGTGCGAGGTGCGGATCCCGGCCCAGATCTCGTGTTCGTCCAGGAGCATCCCGGAGCTGAATGGATCAGGGGCTGGCTCACCGAAGGCTGGGCGGCATTCGAGACTGCTGAGCCGGCGTATCGGTGTCGATCCGCGGTGTTGGTGCGCGCGCCGCTCGCGGCGAGCGTCCGTGAGTACGCGGTACCGACCGCTGCGTACCACGGTACCTATGTCGCTGCATGCGAGCTGGCGCTGAACGGACACGCGGTCAGACTGCTCAGCATCCACGCGAGCCCGACGGATGTCGGCGCGAACTGGGATCGGATGTACGCGCAATCCTGGGGCGGGAGTGGCGCCGTGCCGCCCCGCTTCCGCGATGATGGGAGTCGCTGGGATTCGGATTGCGTACTGACGACGATCGGTATC
>JBEAXD010000172.1:0-9391 GCA_041159995.1 Actinomycetota bacterium
ACGTTGGCCCCACCCCACTGGACCGAGTCGCCGAGCCGTTCGAGGGTCTCGATGCCCGCGTACGCGGGCACGACCCGTGCGATCTCCTCACGCACCGCTCGGGCGTCCGCGAAGTCGACGAGGTGCGCGCGCCCGGGCTCGACCGCCTGCGCGAGGTCACGGAAGATCTCCCACTCGGGCCGGGCCTCGCCGACGCGCGGGCCGGGCACCTCGGGCGAGAACACGATGCGCCGCTCGGTGGTGGTCTCGGTCCCTCCACCCGGCTGCTCGTAACGGGTGCAGGCCGGGAGGAGCAGGACCTCCTCGCCCGGTTCCACGAGCATCTGGGAGGTCACGACGATGTCCTGGTGGATGCGCAGCGGGACCCGGGCGAGCGCATGGCGGGAGAGGTCCGGATCCGGGAGCACGTCGAGGAAGTTGCCACCGCTCGAGTAGAGGACGTCGACCTGCCCGCGCTGGGCGCCGAGCACCATCGCCTCGGCGCGCAGGCCCGGCGTGGTCGAGATCGGGAATCCGTACTCGTCGGCCAGCGCCGCCGCGCTGTCGGGCGTGATCGCGATGCCGCCGGGCAGGGTCGTCGAGTACGCGCCCATCTCGGCCCCGCCCTGCACCCCGGAGTGCCCGCGGATCGGCATGACCCCGGCCCCGGACCGACCGACGTTGCCCCGCGCGAGGGCGAGGTCGACGATCGCGCGGACGTTGTCCACCCCGTGACGGTGCTGGGTGATCCCCATCGACCAGACGAGGACGGCCGTGTCGGCGGCGCCGTAGATCGCGGCGAAGCGGGCCATCTCCGCCCGGGTCGTGCCCGACCACCGCTCGAGGTCCTCGAACGCGAGGGCCTCGAGGGACCGCAGGAGTGCGTCGAATCCGTGGGTGCGCTCGCGGATGAAGCGTCGATCGAGGTCGCCGCGAGCGAGCAGTTCCTTGAGCACACCGGCGACGAACGCAGCATCGCCACCGGTGTCGACCTGGAAGAACTCGTCCGCGATCCTCGTGCCGAAGGCCGCGCTCTCGAGGTTGCTCGGCACCCAGTAGCGATCGAGGCCCGGCTCACGGTACGGGTTGATGACGACCACCTTCGCACCGCGGCGACGCGCCAGGTACAGGTACTTCATGAAGACCGGCTGCGCGTTGGCCACGTTCGAGCCGAACAGGACGATGAGGTCACTGCCGATGACGTCCGTGTACGAGCAGGTCGTCGCCCCCACGCCGATCGCGGCCTTGAGTGCCACCGTCGAGGGCGCATGGCACACCCGGGCCGCGTTGTCGACGTTGTTCGTTCCGAGGGACCGGATGAACTTCTGCGCGACGTAGTAGACCTCGTTCGTGATGCCCCGCGCGGTCAGGTAGAGCGCAGTCCGGGTGGGCGCGACGCGGATCCGATCCGCGGCGAGCGCGATCGCCTCATCCCACGAGATACGGCTGAACCCCGGCTCGCCCCGGCGCCGCAGCATGGGGTACGGGAGACGACCGAGCCGCCGGAGTGCCGCACCGTCGAGTTCGGCGAGGGCCGAGACGTCGGCGAGCACCTTCGGGTCGAGGGCCCGCGCCGTGTTGAGCTCCAGCAGTTCGAGACGGGTCGTGCAGAGGTGCACCCCTTCGAGGGTCCAGTCGTGGAAACCGGCCACGCCCAACGCGCATCCGTCGCACACCCCCTTGCGCAGGATGCGCCATGCGTACGGCAGGTTCCGCCGGTGCCGCCAGACGATCCGGGCCATGTCACCGAAGTGGTGGGGCTTCTGCTCGCCGAGCCCGTTGGGCGCCGGGCTCACCCACAGGCTCGGACGCAGACCCCGCGACGAACGGATGCGAGCGGACCCCGGCCAGGCCACGTCAGACCGCCTCGGCGATGCGGGCGATGCCCGAGTACACCGTGGCCCGACCGTCCCGGACGAAGCCGACGAGGGTCTGCCCCGTCCGGCGGGCCACCTCGACCGCGAGGCTGGTCGGTGCCGACACCGCAGCGACGATCGGAATGCCGGCGACCGCCGCCTTCTGCATCACCTCGAAGGACACGCGCCCGCTCACCGCGAGGATCGGCGCGCCGTCCGGGTCCAGCGCCGGATCGAGGATGCGCTCCCCGACGACCTTGTCGATCGCGTTGTGACGTCCGACGTCCTCGCGTGCCACGACGACCGTGCCGTCGGCCCGACACAGCGCAGCGGCATGGAGCGCGCCGGTCTGGTCGAACACGGCCTGCGCGGCGCGCAGCCGCGCCGGCAGGGCCATGAGCACCTCGGTGTCGATGACCGGACCGTCGGTCACGGGTCCGGCGGTCACGCTGAGGTCCTCGAGCGCCGTCTTGCCGCAGAGCCCGCACGAGGCGGAAGCGACGAACGTGCGGTCCCGGGTCGGCGCGACGAACGCGGCCCGGGTCGAGACGGTGACGATGTTGTACTGCTGCTCAACCTGTCCGGCCGTGCAGTAGGCGACGCCGGCGAGCCCGCCCGCCGGCGCGAGCAGGCCCTCGGACGCGAGGAATCCGACGGCGAGTGCGAAGTCGTGGCCGGGTGTGCGCATGGTGACCGCGATGGGCACCGCTTCCTGTCCCGGACCGTGCGCCCGGATCTCCATCGGCTCCTCGGTCGCGAGCCGGTCCGGCACCGTCCGGCGCGTCCCGTCGGCGATGACCGTGACCTGCGCGGGCTGCACGGCTCGTCGCACGGTCACCACCGCGGGGTCCCGAGGGCGTCGACCGAGCCGGTCCGCACGGTCTCGTCCGGAGCCGCGGCGACGGGGTGGGGTCCGGAGCGTGCGGCTCCCGTACCCGGCGCGCGGTACGGGAGCGGCGAGGTCGACAGCATCAGGCGGGGCCGTCGACGCCCGACGCACGCGCCAGACGGACCCGTGCGAGGTCCTCGGGGGTGTCGACGTCGCGGAGGGTCGCCGCCGTGACCATGCGGGACCATGCGTCCTCGAGGAGGACCTCGTAGGTGCTGGCCTCGAGCAGCGCGCGCAGCGACCGCTCACCCGCGGCGAGGAGCTCGGGCGCCGCCGCCCGGGCGTCGACGCCGAACCGCGCGCACAGGGTCTGGAGGCGTCCCTCGGACTCCGGCACCACACCGCCGTCACCCGGGTGTTCGACGAGGATGCGCAGGAGCGTCGGGTCGAGGTCCGGGAGATCGCAGGCGACCATGAGGACCGGCACGCCGGCGGGCAGCCGCGCGCTCCCGGCCACGAACGCGGCGAGCGGACCCTGTCCGGTCGGTTCCTCGCGCACGACCTCGAGGTCGGTGTAGCCGGGCCCGACCTCGAGCACCGGCGAGCAGACCGAGGCGAGCACCCGGGCGGAGCGCATCGCCAGGGTCTCGCCGCCGATCTCGATGGCGGCCTTCGGCGTGCCCATCCGACGGCTGGCGCCACCGGTCAGGAGCAGGGCGGGGATCGTCACGCCGAGGAGGCTAGACCGACCCCGGCGGTCGATCCGTCAGTGCGGGGCGTCCTCGGGCCGGAGCGTGTAGCCGGTGACCTCCCAGCGCCCCATCCGCCGTCCCATCCGGACCTCGTGGTGGACGACCGATCCGTCGCGCAGCACGAGCTCGGTGATCGCCGCCGCCACGTCGCCGGCCTCCGCGAGGTCGGCGACCGCAGCCCTGGCCACGAGGTCGGCCGGGTGCTCCGCGGTCTCGTACGCGGCCCGCTTCGCCCGGACGTACGCCCTGCGGTCGAGGCCGTCGCGCAGCTCCTGGGCCGAGAGCGCCCAGACCGTCGCGAAGTCGAGCCGATCCCAGGCGTACTCGTACGCGAGCGCGAGGTCGGCGGTCGACGGGCCCCGATCGACGGCAGCGATGACGATCACCGCCGCGATGAGCAGACCGATCACGATGAGGACCGCGATGGTGGTCACGCTCCCACCCCCCGGGCCGCCGCATCGATGGCGGCTGCGAGTTCGAGGTCCAGGCGGGTCAGACCCCCCGCATCGTGCGTCGTGAGCGCGACGTGGACGGTGCGCCACCGCACGTCGAGGTCGGGGTGGTGATCGGCGGCCTCGGCCGCGAAACCGATCCGCGTCACGAGCGCGATCGCGTCGGCGAACGACGGTGTCTCGATGGAACGCCGGATCACCTCGCCGTCGCGCCGCCAGTCGGGCACACGCGCGAGGCCGGCGGTCAGTTCGGCATCGTCGAGGCGGGCGGGTCGACTCACGAGGTCATCCTCCCCCCGGGCGGCGAGGATCGCCAACCGGCTCACTCGCCGAGGACGGCCTGCGGTTCCGGGTCACCGCCGGCGACCCCGAGGTGGAGACGAGCGAGGAACCAGTGCGCGATCGGACCGCTCGCGAACGCGATGAGCACCGTCCCGACACCCACCTCGCCCCCGAGGGACCAGCCGAGGACCAGGGCCGTCATCTCCATCACGGTACGGACGAACCAGAGCGGGTGACCCCGACGGGCGAAGGCGGTCATGAGCCCGTCCCGCGGGCCCGGTCCGAGGCCCGCTCCGATGTAGAGCCCGGCGCCGAGTCCGATGAGCACGGTCCCCCCGACCAGCATCGGCCCGCGTACGGCGAGGGCCGTCACCTCGGGGACGCGGTCGAGCGCGAGGTCGATGACGAGCCCGACGGTCAGGACGTTGACGACCGTCCCGAGGCCGAAGGGCTGGTGCAGGGGGAACCAGGCGAGGAGGATGAGGAGCCCGAGGCCGATGACCACCACGCCGAAGTCGAGACCGGTGACCTCGGAGAGACCCTCGTGCATCACGTCGTAGGGCGCGAGTCCGAGTTCGGCACGCACCGTGAGTGCCACTCCGACCCCGAGGACGAGGATGCCGAGCAGCAGGCGCGGGAGTCGACGACGCAACTCGACGAGGCTGGGGCGGCCCAGGACCTCGAGCCCGCCGTCGATGTCGTGCGGGCGCGCGTTCACCCGCGCGTCATCCGTACCACCCGACGACGTCGACCACGACGTGGGTGCTCCCCGTGTTGTTGTAGATGCTCACGCCACCCAGTGTGCCGACCGGCACGATGACGAGGTTCGGGACCGTCTCGCCGGCCGAGAGGTTCACGCTCGAGGCGAGTGGACGAGCGATGCCGGAGGGCCAGACGGTGAGGAAGGTCGGTGCCGTCGCACCCGTGGCCGTCACGTTGAGGGCCACGGCCGTCGCCCACGTCGGGACGCCGGCACCGCCGGTGGCCCGTACGACCCGGGCCTCACCCTGCCGGACCGGGGCGGCGGCTTCCCGCGTGTCGAGGATGCGTACCGGAGCCTGGGCGACGAAGGCGTCGCCCTCGAGCGACCCGTACCACCCGACGACGTCCGCGATCACGGACGCCTGCCCGGCGAGGTTGTAGATCGACACGGTGCCGTCGACGGCGAGCGGCGCGATCAGGAGGTTCGGGCGGGTCGCTCCGATCGGCCAGTTGAGACTCGATGCCGTCGGACGGGCCGCGCCGCTCGGCCACACCGTGAGGAACGACGGCGCCGTGGTGTCGGTCACCGTCACGTTGACGACGACGGCGGTGGCCCCCGACGCGGGAACCCCGCCGCGCCCGGCGACCGTGAGGACCCGGACCGCACCCGGACCGAGCGGGGCAGCCACCGAACCCGTGCCGTTGCGCGTGTCGAGGACCCGCGACGGCGTCACCGGATGGAACTCGCTCCCCGAGGCCCGCGCCGCACCGCCGTCGTCGTACCAGCCGACGACATCGATGATGACGTGCGCGGAGCCGGTGGCGTTCACCATGCTCACCGCACCGAGGATGCCGAGGGCCGAGACGACGAGGTTGGCCCGGGTGTCGCCGGCCGGCCAGTTGAGGTTCGACGCGAGCGGTCGGGCCATGCCGGCCGGCCACACGGTCAGGACCGAGGGCGCGCTGCCGCCGGTGACCGTCACGTTCATCGCGACGGCCTCCACCCCGCTCGCGGGCAGGCCGGCCTGCCCGAGGAGTCCGAGCGACCGGATCTCGCCCTGGCCCATGGCGCCACCGGTCGTGCGGGTGTCGAGGACCCGGGTCGGGGTGACCGGGTGGTACCCGCCGTACGGCAGCCACGCGATGGCGAGGGCGACGGCGCCGGCGGCCGAGCCCTTGCCCGCGAGGGCGACGCGGTACCGGGTGCCGGCGACCGCGGTGAACGACACCGCACTCGCCGTCCCGCCACCGCCGTTGTCGTCGGACGCGACCGTGGTGAGCGATCGCACGCCCGTACCCGTGTAGACCGCGAGCACCGTGTCGATCGCCGAACCGGTCGTCGTGAGGCTGAGCGCACCCGCGCTCGGCGCGTCGAAGGTCCACCAGAGCGACCCGGCCGAGGTGACGCCGGCGTGCTGCGGTTCACCCGACTCCCGCGTGGCGCCGACCGTGGTGGCTCGCACCGGTTCCACGGCGCCCGGGTTCATCGGCAGCCCTCGGGCGAACACGTCGTTCCCGATCGCCGCCCACAGGTCGATCCGGGGCTTGCCCCGCGCGTCGCCGGTCGGCACCCGGCCCGTCGCGGCGAGTCGCGCCGCGGTCTCGTCCAGGGTCGACGTGGGGTACGCGGCCCGCAGCACGGCGAACGCGCCGACGACGTGGGGCGTGGCCATCGAGGACCCGGTCTCGTACGCGTACCCGCCCGGCACCGAGGAGAGGATCCCCTCCCCCGGCGCCCAGTAGGACATGAGGTCGTTGCGGTTCGAGAAGGAGGACACCGCGTCGGTGTCACCGACCGAGCCGACCCCGTACACCCCGGTCATGCAGGCCGGGAAGGAGATGCCGGTCGCGCTCCCGTCGTTCCCGTTGGCCGCCACCGTGGCGATCCCCGCGGTGCGCAGCCGGTCGGTCACGGTCCGGTAGCCGATCCCGACACCGTCGGCGTCGCAGGTGGCGCGATCCGCGTAGAGGGAGAACCCGAGGCTGAGGTTCGCGGCGGCGATGGTGAAGGTGGTGCGCTGCGCGTACACCCAGTCGAGCCCCGCCATCTGGTCGCTCGTCCATGAGATCGCGGAGTTCCCCGAACGCGAGAAGACCTGCACGGCCAGGATCGTCGCCTCCGGCGCGACACCGAGGCGCACCCCGTCGTTGCCCGCCGCGATGCCGGCGACGTGGGTGCCGTGCCCGCACGCGCTCGCCGAGTACGTGCACGGCGCAGCGGATCCGGTCCCGAACATCGTCGTCTGTCCGTTGGGGCAGTTGCCGTTGCGGGAGAAGCAGGCCTCACCGACGACCCGACCGGCGAGCATCGGATGGGTCGCGTCCACGCCCGTGTCGAGGATCGCCACCGTCGTGCCAAGGCCGGTCGCCCCCGCGTCCTGGGCTGCGGCTGCGCCGACCTGGGTCAGGTTGGTGGACGCTGCGATCCGGGACGCGCGATCCGGCTCGATCCCGATGACCCCGGGCGAGGTGCGCAGCGCCTCCACCCCGGCTCGATCGAGATCCGCGGCGACGGCGTCCACCGTCCGGTACCGCCGGGTCACCTCGGAGTCGGTGCCGTCGAACGCCGCGGCGACCTCGGATGCGGTCGTGTCGGCCGCGTACCGGACGATGACCGGGACGGACCCGTCCGGGTCGCCCGCGATGCGGGTCGCGATGCGATCGAGCGCGACGTCGAGGCCGGGCGCCGCCTCCGGTACGGCGAAGGCCGGCAGCGGGACGGCGAGGAGCGCGACGGCGAGTGCCGCGATGGCCACACCCCGTCCCACCACGACGCGCCCGCGGCGTCCACTCCCTCGCACCGTACGGATCCCTCCTCGCGCCCGCCGATCGGCTCCGACGGTACGACGCCCTCGGCCCGATCGGGCTGCGCCGCCCGTGCGGACGACGCGAACCGGCCAGAACGCTCGACCCCTCTATCGGCCGATCCGGACGGGCGCTTGACCGTCCCGCCGGTCACGACGACGTGGGGCCGGAAGGGATCGAACCTTCGACCTGGGGATTATGAGTCCCTTGCTCTGACCACTGAGCTACGGCCCCGTGCCGGCCGCAGCCTAAGCCCGGGATCCGCGACCGGTCACTCCCCCGATGAGTGCTCGGCGCCGAACCGCCAGACGTCGTCGTCGACCCGGAGGTAGTTCTCGGGGTCGGTGAAGTCGAAGGTCTCACGGTCCCCACCGAAGGTGAAGACCTCCCACTCGTCGCCGTTCCGACTCGCGAACGCCTCGAAGTCGTAGCGGACGCCGGTCGGATCGGTGACGTTCCACGGCGCGTCGCTCACCTTCCGCCATACCTCACCGTCCTCGCTCACCCACACGTCGGCCGGGTTCTCGCGCAGGCCGAACCCGCCGAAGCAGATGAACTCCTCGGTGACCACGCACTGGTGACCGGGTCGGGGCGACCACCCGGCCGCTTCGGTGACGAGTTCCCAGTCCGCGCCGTCGGCCGAGCGCCAGACATCGTGGAAGTACGGCGGTTCGCAGTCGGGCAACGGGGAGCAGGTGAAGCCCGCCTCACCGCCGAGCAGGTAGAGCTCATCGTCCCGGACCACCACGACCGCGCCCGCCCGCGGCTCCCACGGAGCGTCGGCCGTGACCTCCTCCCACGTCGCGCCGTCGCGCGATCGCCAGACGTCGTTGAAGTACTCGCGGGCCGGGCCCTGGGCGCCCACCACGGCGGAGTCGTCGTTGCGGGACCCGCCGAAGATCCAGATCCATCCATCGAACGAGACCGCCCGGAGACCGGAGCGGCCCGCCCACGGCGCGGCCTCCGTCATGCGTTCCCACTCGACCCCGTCGGCCGAGCGCCACACGTCGTTGAAGAAGGTCGAGTTCGGCACCTCGGCCGGACAACCCGGGATGCCGGCCGGGCACCCCGACGGGACGACGCGGAAGTCCTGACCCCCGAGGACGTAGGCGTAGCCGTCGTGTGCGACGGCCTGGAAGTACGCCCGTGGCGCCCACGCGCCCGGGCGATCCTGGGCGCGCACATTCCGCCAGGTCACGCCGCGGTCGGTGCTGCGCCACACGTCACCCCAGATCGTCCCGGCACCCGGCACGGACGAACGCTCGGGCGTGCGGCCACCCATGAGCAGGAACGCGCCGTCGAGCTCGACGACGTGGAGCCCGGCACGGCCCTCCCACGGCTGCTCGTCGGCGACCTGCTCCCAGGTCCAGTCCGCCACGTCGGCGGCAGCCTTCGGCTCGGGGGCGGGCGCCGGATCGGCGCGGTTGACGAAGACGGCGAGCGCGACCGTGAGCACGAGCACGAGCACGAGGCCGGCGGCCTCGAGCCGGGGTCGACGGGCCCGCGGCGCCTCCTCGGCCGGCGCGGCGCCGTGGTGTCCGTGATCGTCACTCATGCTCGGTGCTCCCCCACTGCTTCCGGTGACCGCCGTCCGGTTCGGACGGCTGTGCAGCGCATCGTAGGTTCTGCGCGTTCCGTCCGGTGCACGCTCCCGCCGGTCCGGGCGCGACGACGCCCGACCCGGGAGGGGGTCGGGCGCACGTGGGCTCCGGGGGAGAGACTCGAACTCTCAAC